>JAITHS010000317.1 GCA_031279875.1 Tannerella sp. | reverse complement strand
TAAGGGAAACCGTTAGCGCCGCCCCATGCCCCATCGGGATACTGTATCGGAAACACGTCCGACGGCATTCTGTATGCCGCCGCCCATATCATCGGACTATTGTTGCTGGTAGTGTTATTATATCCGTTAGTAGTATTCTTTTGACTGAAAAACCCGGACAAATTGACTTTCAGCAACGTTGTTTGTGTGAGACTGAAATCAAAATTGGTTCTAAAATTAAACCTGTCGAATCCGTATGAAGGTTTATAGCCTTTGTTGTTATTATATTCCTTAAACATGTCGCTCTCATGCAGATATGACGCATTACCGAAATACTTTACAAAGTTGGTGCCGCCGCTGATGTTCATGGCAGCACGATTTGACCATCCGACGTCTTTAAACATAGCCTTCGTCCAGTCCACATTAGGATAAACCCATTCATATTCCGGAACGCTTCTGTCGCGATAACGACGAACTATTTCCATCGGTGTATAGTCAGCCCAGAGAGTTTCGTTACGCGACACATTACGTTCGATGTCTTCATTTCTCAACAATCGTGTATCATAAGAATCTAATTTGTCGGGCAAACGCGAAATCGTCAGCGCCGTCGAGTTGTAGGAAAACGTAATTTGAGGCTTGGTATCTTCGCCGCGTTTAGTGGTAACGAGAATAACACCGTTAGCGCCTTTTACTCCGAAAACGGCTGTCGCAGATGCGTCTTTCAATACCGAAATAGATGCTATCTCGGTAATTTCGAGGTTGTTCATGTTTCGCTCAACGCCATCGACAAGTATCAGCGGGGCGCTGTTGTTCCAAGAATTGCGCCCGCGAATGAATATCTGCGTTGCGCTTGCACCGTCGGCATAGCCTCCCGGCTCGCCCGTTGATACGCTGGTAGTAACGCCGGGCAATCGTCCTGTTAATGCCTGATTAATGTCGGTTATATTACCGGATTTCATCAATTCTTTACTGGTAGTCTGCACAATAGACCCGACTACACTCTCTTTTTTCTGCGTACTGTAGCCTACAACAACGATTTCTTCCATTTCCGACACGCTCTCTTTCAACATTATGTTCAGAATTTTCTTGCTGCCGACTTTGATTTCCTGCGTCTCAAAGCCCACATACGAGAACACCAGCACAGTGTTTACGTCCGGTATGTCAATGTTAAAATCTCCGTCAATGCCGGAAATTACTCCTGATGTAGTGCCTTTGACCTGAATGTTTACTCCTGTCAAAGGCTCGCCGGTGTTGTCGGTAATCACGCCTTTGACAGGGATTTTTGCCTGCTCCGGTTCGGCTTGAGCCAATATCACTCTCGCGGGGTCGCGATAAACAATCACCTGCCGACCGTTAACCTTGTAGTTCAAGTCAGTACCTTCAAACAGTTGTTCAAGTACAATACTTAACTTTTGCCTGCGCGCGTCAACACTAACTATTTTCTGTAATTCGTTCTCTACTGCGTCTTCGTAAAGAAATACACAGTCGCTTTTCGCTTCTATACGGCGGAAAACCTCTGTCATTGCAACATTACCGACTTTGACCGATATCAATGTCCGCGCCGAAAAAGAGTCTCTGCCAAAAACAGGAGAGAAGTGCAAACTTAACAACAGTATGGTAACCATCTTTACGATAAGCAACCGTGCCGGATTATTCTTTCCGTTATCAGGCAATTCAGGATTGCCTCTACTTTCTTTTATTTGTTTTTTCATAAGCATATAATGTTTTTCGTTCTTCAATCACGTACAACTTCTATCTTGCTATTAGTTAAAACCGATAGCGATAACAAAACGTCATCAATACTGTCTTCAAGTACAAGTTTGCCGCTGACAGTCCTCATCGAAAGCCGTTTGTCATCGCCTCCCTCAAACTCTACATTATAATAACGTTCGAGCATCTTAAGCGCTTCCGACAGCGGCGTCTTTTTCAATATCAGTACTCCGTCGAGCCAACTGATATATGTTGAAACATCCACATTCTGCTTCTCCAACTTATCGTTGTCAAGCGTCAGCATTTCACCCGGCTGCATTTTTATCCTGTCTGTTAATGAACTTGACGTTTTAACTACTTCTACTTTGCCGCTGCAAAGCACTACCGACTGATTTGCTATATCTCCGTATGCGGAAATATTAAAAGATGTACCGTAAACCATGACGTCAATCTTGCCGGTATGAACTATAAATTGACACTCTGCATCTTTGGCGACTTCCAGAAAAGCCTCGCCTTCAACAGTAATCTCGCGTGTATTGCCGACAAATTCCGACGGAAATGTCAGACGGCTACCGGAATTAAGCCTTATCTTTGTGCCGTCCGACAGCGTTATTGCTGCCCTCCTTCCAAAAGGCGCTATCAAAGTATTCATATCAGTCTTCGACAACGCAACAGTCTCTTTTTCACTGCCTTGCATGTTAACAACAGCTTTACCATCGCCCATTAATTCTATTTCGGTATTACGTTCAAACTCTTTTACCACATCTCCGGTAATAAGTTGCAACTCTTTGCTTTCGAGCGTCTTACCCGTAACTTTTCCGGCGTTTTCGCTTTCTACCGTTGCCGTTTGAACAGGCTGACGCAGTTCGTCTTTCGTCATATATACTGTCAAACCGACCAGCAACGCCACACTCGCAGCAGCAGCACATATCCATCGTATAACCTTGACGCGGCGTATCGAAATTACTTTTGCCTCCGACGAGCCGATTATCTGCTCATATATAAACGATTTCCGAGCCTTGTCAACGCTGTAATCGTTGAGGCGTATCGTACCGAACTCTTTGATTGCATGTCTAATTTCCGTTTCTTCCGACGGATGTTCCGTGATGTAATTTTGCCACAAAGCGTTTAACTCTGATGTCTGAAACAACCGCCACAATATAAAACTATCATCCGAGAGAAAATCGTAGCGGTCTTTCTGTTCTGTTTTTTCTTTGTTCATGTTTTCAAGACACGTAAGGTCAATCAAACGTTATCACTTTTTGTGTTAAAAAAATCTAAATCACATCTATGCTTTGCGGATTATTTTTACGCATGGACTGTATTGCTCTGTGTACTAATTGTTTAACGGAATCAGATGTCATGTTCATCATCTGCGCAATGTCTTCATATTCCATTTCTTGCATATAACGCAGGTAAACGGCTTCTCTCTGACGTGCGGTAAGTGTATTAAGTAAGGATTCGATTTTTTGAGTTATTAGAATTTGACGCTCTTTGGCAAGGATAGAATCCATCATTGATACTTTGATATCGAAATGGCGTTCTTCAAGATATATTTTGTTTTCGATGTTGCCGTCTCGACGATTGTTCAATAGTTTGTTTCTCAAACACTTAAAAAGGAAGTATTTGGTATTATTTACATTGTCAAGAGATTGATGTTCAAACAAATGGCAAAATACATCATGTATAGCATCAATACAATCATCGTGTGAAAAGCCAAGCCCTATACCATAACCGTACATAGCATCAAAATATTGCTGATATATGTCTGAAAATACTGTGTCGTTCATTCTTTTCTTTTTTTTGAATTATCGGTATGCAAAAATATAAGAAAAA
>JAITHS010000299.1 GCA_031279875.1 Tannerella sp. | reverse complement strand
CAAAGAAGAGATCGAAACGGATACACATGCGTATTGATGGGATTTAACCACTGTCGGGGCAGACCTATGTGTCTGCCCCTACGGTGTTTGAAAATTTTTTTGTACTTTTGCAGCGAATTTATAACATAAACATCTATGGCAAGACCTATTAAACCAACGCCCATACTCACCGGTCGAGATGCCCGCCGTTTCGAGAAAGAGACAGAGAACGTGCAAAAAATACCTCGTGAAGAACGGGACGAGATGCATCGGGCGTATGAACTGTTTAAGCGAATTGCAGTTTTTCCGTTATGATTCTATATCATGCCTGTTCGAGTTTCAGCGTTATTGTAGGCTGGTCGGTGAGTTCGGGGCTACCGTTAAACTGTATCGGACCGGGGTAGAGATAGTCGTCGTTCATTGCCCAGTCTTTGCGGTGGGCGGCGTACTCTTTGAACGGTGCGGCGTCGAGTTTGACTAATGCCTTTTGAATTACGGGAGTTGCTTTGGGGCGGTACTCGATGTTCATCATCATAGTAATAGGAATGCCGCCCGAAACCCATTGGTCGGCAGGCTTGGTAGTGTTGCGTACCGACGACATATAGCCTGTTTTGCCGGTAAGTATAAGCCGTGAGGCGGTATAGCCGAGCGAGTAGCAATAGTCGGAATCGTAGTTTGACGGCGCGGCACAGCGACCTTCATAGCCGAAGAAATGCGTTTGCGGCGAGAAACGGTATTTGTCTTCAAAGGGTTTCATTTTAGCTTTGATGTCTTTCATCTCGTCTTTGTCTTCCTGCGACCAGCGGTCTTCCTTGATACCTTTGTTTTTCAGTTCGAGCATACCTTTTTTCTCTGTCAGCAGACGATATTCAAATTCGGAGTTAAGGAGTGTTTTGAGGACTACGGCCACTTTGTCGGCGAGAAGTTTTTCGGTTTCAATCAGCGACACCTGTACGTTGCCGTGTGCATCGCGGTCTAACGCTAATTGACGTGACACTGTTTCGGGCAGTCTGACGGAGTATAGTTCGCGGCTTTCGGGCGATAGCAGTTTGCATACTTCGGCGATGAGTTCGTTTTCGGGAATGCTTTTTGGGTCGATAGCGATTTTTTCGGCAAGGGTAGTATTGAGTTCCTTGATGAGTTTGTCGATTTCGGGTATAAATTCGATCAATCCTTCGGGGATAAGCACTGTTCCGAAATGTTTTTTGGCGAGGTTACGCTTAATAACGAGGTTTACAATTTGCGACACAAGACCGTCGAGCGTTGAGCCTTCCTGCTTTACTTCTTCGGATACGATACACAGGTTAGGATGTGTTTGTAGGGCGCATTCAAGTGCGATATGCGATGCCGATCTGCCCATCAGTTTGATGAAATGCCAATATTTTTTCGCAGAGTTGCAGTCGCGTTGGATGTTACCGATCACTTCGGAATAAACTTTGCAGGCGGTATCGAAGCCGAAAGACGTTTCTATCTGTTCGTTTTTGAGGTCTCCGTCAATAGTTTTCGGGCATCCGATGACCTGAATATCGGAGCCAATTTGTTTGAAATACTCTGCCAGCACGCAGGCGTTGGTGTTGGAATCGTCGCCGCCGATGATAACTAAGGCGTTGATTTCCAATTTTTTCAGCACATCGAGAGCGCGTGCGAAATCGGTTTCGTCTTTAAGTTTGGTACGGTCAGAGCCGATGATGTCAAAGCCGCCGGTGTTGCGGTATTCGTCGATTATATCGGCGGTAAGTTCTTTGGCATTACCTTTGAGCAGTCCTCCCGGTCCGAGCAGGAAACCGAAGAGGCGTGAAGATTTGTTGGCTTCTTTAAGCCCGTCGAATATTCCGGCGATGACGTTATGTCCTCCCGGCGCCTGTCCGCCTGATAAAATCACTCCGACGTTGATAGCGGGATAGTCAACAATGTCGTCGCTCGGCTTAAAAGTTACTATCGGCATACCGTAAGTATGTGGGAATAAAGATTGTATCTCGTCCCTGTCGGCTACGGATTCGGTTTTTTTGCCGTCGATGGCTACTACATTCTGTTTCAAGACAGAAGGCATCTTGGGGCAATATTTAGCCCTTTCAAGTTGTAAAACACTTTTAGTCATATAATTATCATTTTGTTACTTAATTGTAAGAATATTGTAATAATAAATGTAAGAAAATCGGATGCAAAGGTAAAAATTTTTTTTTGCAAAAATGCAAAGAAATGAAAGAAAATATTTATCTTCGCATAAAAAAACAATAAAAAATGAATGGAAAAAAAGTCATACGAGTATTATTTGTTGTGATTGCGGTGGTCGTAATCGCCACAGTTATAGCATATTATTCATACATGCCCGAAAAAGAATGGTTAGCATTTTTTATAGCATGTTGCGGCGGCGTTTTGGTGGTAAATCTTATCCTGTCGATAATATTTGTGAACAAAAATTTCAGGAAAAAGCGTTAGTATGTCAAAAATTTTTATTAATTTTGCACTCTGTTTTAAAGGCGAAAAAGATATAACAACTTAATAATAAGCAGAATGAATATTTCATTAACAAAAAACGATACTGTAAGTGGTATCATTAAGGTCAGTATTGAAGAGAGCGATTATGAGGCTTCTGTGGCAAAAAATCTTCAGCAGTTGCGTTCGAAAGTCAATATGCCCGGATTCAGAAAAGGCATGGTGCCGATAGGCCTTGTGCGCAAGATGTACGGCAAGCACGCATTGGTGGAAGAAGTCAACAAATGCCTGTCGGACAATCTATTCAAGTATATCCGTGAGCAGGATTTGAAGATTTTGGGTTCGCCTGTTGCGAGTCAAAATCAGCAGCAGATAGACTTCGATACCGACCGGACATTTGATTTCGAGTTTGACATAGCCTTGTCGCCCGAAATAAAGTTTGACATCACAAAGACAGACAGTTTGCCGTATTATACTGTCGAGGTTGAAGAGCAAACCGTTGAGAAAGAGACGGAATCGTTACGCTCGTCGTATGGTTCTTACGAAAAAGGCGAGACCGTCGAAGTGAGCGACATGCTCAAAGGCGTACTCACCGAATTGGAAGACGGAACGCCTAAGGTTAGCGGAATATTTATTGAAGATGCCGTGTTAATGCCTAAATATCTGAAAGTTAAGACAGAGCAGAAGAAATTTGTAGGCGCCAAAGCAGGCGATAAAATAACTTTTAATCCTAACAAAGCCTATAAAGGCGAAGAAGCCGAGTTGGCATCGCTGCTCAAAATCGACAGAAGCGCCGTCAAAGACATCAAGAGCGACTTCACGTTCGAGATTTCGGAGATAACGAGGTATAAAAAAGCAGAACTCGGACAGGAACTTTATGACAAAATATATGGTCCCGACGTTGTTAAAAGCGACGAAGAGTTTCGCGATAAATTGAAGCAAGACCTTGAACGTCAGTTATCTATCGATTGCGATTATCATTTTCGTAACGAAGTACAAGAAATGCTTTTTGCCAAAGTCGGCGAAATTGTTTTTGCCGACGATATTTTGAAACGTTGGCTGCTTGACTCGAAAGAAGGCAATACGCCGGAAAGCGTCGAAAAAGACTTCCACGCCGTTAAAAAAGAGTTGCAGAAGCGTCTTGTGCTGGACACGTTTATTGCGCAACATAATATTAAGGTAGAAGATACAGACATTAAAAAGGCAGCCATACAATCAGTCAGGATACAATTTGTTCATTACGGCATGTTAAACATTCCCGACAATATACTTGAAAAATATGCCGAAGATATGCTTAGCAGGAAAGATACAAATATTGATGATATGATCCATATAGCTATGTTGGGAAAGATTGCCGAAGTAGTTAAAGAGATGATTACCGTAGAAGAGAAAACGGTCGGATTTGAGGAATACAAGGCAAGACACGAACAAAAAGAAGACGCTTCGACAGAAACTGAAACTAACTAAATAATATATTGCAAATGAACGAATTTCAGAAATATGCAACCAAACATCTGGGCATGAACGAAAATGCCCTCAGCAGTTATATGAATTTTACGAGCAGTTACATCTCGCCAACAATCATCGAAGAGCGGCAGTTAAATATTGCCCAGATGGACGTCTTTTCGCGTTTGATGATGGACAGGATTATCTTTCTCGGCACACAAATCGACGATTATGCCGCGAACGTTATACAGGCGCAACTGCTCTATTTAGATACCAGCGACCCCGGCAAAGACATCTCCATTTATATAAACTCACCGGGCGGAGTTGTTTATGCCGGTCTCGGAATCTACGATACGATGCAGTATATCAGCAGCAAGATATCGACTATCTGTACCGGCATTGCGGCATCGATGGCGTCGGTCATCCTTGTAGCAGGAACGACGGGCAAACGTTTTGCCTTAAACCACTCTCGCGTCATGATACACCAGCCGATGGGCGGTATGCAGGGACAGGCAAAAGATATGGAAATAACTGTTAAAGAGATAATTAAAGTAAAGGAAGAACTTTACAAAATAATATCTAAACATTCCGGCAAGACATACGAAGAAATAGAGCGCGACAGCGACCGCGATTACTGGATGACGGCATTAGAAGCAAAAGAGTACGGAATGATCGACGAAGTGCTGGTAAAAAAACTATAAAACATGGCAAGAATATTAGATAATGACAGGGAAAAATGTGCTTTTTGCGGCAAACCGCGCAAGGAAGTCAAAATGCTGATAACAGGGCTCTCTGCCTCTATTTGCGATACGTGTAGCGAGCAGGCTTTTCTGATAGTCAAAGATGAGCAAGAAACTAAAAAAGGCGCAGGGAAATTTAATCTTGATCAGATACCGAATCCCGAAGCCTTAAAATCGTTTCTCGATGAGTATGTCATTGGTCAGGTCGAAGCCAAGAAATATCTCTCTGTAGCCGTTTATAATCACTATAAACGACTGATGCATAAAGAATTAAGCACTAAAAAGAAAGAAGATATAGAGATTGAGAAATCTAATATAATAATGGTAGGGGCTACCGGCACCGGTAAAACGCTGCTTGCGCGGACGATAGCACGGAAAATTAACGTACCATTCTGTATCGTCGATGCTACTGTCTTTACCGAAGCAGGATACGTCGGCGAAGACATCGAAAGCATACTGACACGCCTCCTGCAAGCGTCAGATTATAACATCGAAGCAGCGCAACGCGGTATAGTTTTTGTTGATGAAATCGACAAGATAGCCCGCAAAGGCGACAACCCGTCTATCACGCGCGACGTCAGCGGTGAAGGCGTCCAGCAGGGACTGTTAAAAATGCTCGAAGGCTCTACCGTCCTCGTGCCCCCACAAGGCGGCCGAAAGCATCCGGAGATGAAACTTCTGTCGGTTGACACTTCCAACATCCTCTTTATCTGCGGCGGAGCCTTTGACGGCATAGAGAAAAAAATTGCTCAGCGCCTCAACACCCGCGTAGTAGGCTATACGGCAAGCCGCGAAAGCGCTGTCTATGACCGCGAAAATATGCTGCAATACATCAATCCGACAGACCTCAAATCGTTCGGCCTGATACCCGAAATCATCGGTCGCCTGCCGATACTGACCTACCTCGAACCGTTAGACCGCGACACCCTGAAACGCATCCTCACAGAACCGAAAAACTCAATCATCAAGCAGTATATCAGGCTATTCGAGATGGACGGTATTACACTGACATTCGACGAAGCAGCGCTTGATTATATCGTTGACAAAAGCATTGAGTTCAAACTCGGCGCACGCGGCTTGCGGTCGATAGTCGAGGCAATAATGATTGACGCCATGTATGTAATGCCTTCCGGGAAGCAAAAACAATTGCATGTAACGCTGCAATATGCGAGGGAAAACTTCGAAAATGAAAATGTCGGCAGATTAAAAATAGCATGATATCGTTATGGCAAAGAATGGAAGAAAAGAAATAAAAAAATCGGTTGGAAACAAAAAAACCAAAGACGAACCTGTCAGAATCATGCCGGTAAAAAAGCCCAACACTTTTATATTTCCGGTAGAAGAAGATGACGTGCTGTCGAATAAAATCAATGAAGCACTGAAACTTTATTTTGGCTTCGACAATTATAAAGGCAATCAGAAAAATATAATCAAAAGCATACTTACCGGAAACGATACTTTTGTGCTGATGCCTACCGGAGGCGGCAAATCACTTTGCTATCAGTTGCCCGCACTGCTATTGCCCGGCACCGCTATCGTTATATCGCCGCTCATAGCACTGATGAAAAATCAGGTTGATGCCATGCGTAATTTCAGCGAAGAAGACGGAATAGCACATTTTATGAACTCGTCGCTCAACAAACAAGCTATCGACGATGTAAAAGCCGACATCGTATCCGGTAAGACAAAAATGCTCTATGTCGCACCCGAATCGCTTAAAAAAGAAGAAAATATTGAGTTCCTGCAAAGTGTCCCTATTTCGTTTTATGCCGTTGACGAAGCGCACTGTATCTCGGAATGGGGACATGACTTTCGTCCCGAATACCGTCATATCCGCCCAATGATCAACGCCATAGGCGAGCGTCCTGTGATAGCCCTTACCGCTACCGCAACGCCGAAAGTACAGCACGACATCCAAAAAAATCTCGGTATGATGAAAGCAACCGTATTCTCATCTTCCTTCAACCGCCCCAATCTCTATTACGAAATACGCCCTAAAACCAACGATATCGACCGCGATATAATACGCTTTATAAGACAAAACGAAGGCAAATCGGGCATCATCTATTGTTTGAGCCGACGAGAAGTAGAAAAATTTGCCGAGATACTTTGCGCTAACGGTATCAAAGCCCGCGCCTATCATGCAGGGATGGATTCACAAGTCAGAAGCGACAATCAGGACGCTTTTCTGATGGAAGAAATCGACGTCATCGTAGCCACAATAGCCTTCGGAATGGGTATCGACAAACCCGATGTGAGGTATGTAATCCATTATGACATACCAAAAAGTCTCGAAGGCTATTATCAGGAAACAGGACGCGCCGGAAGAGACGGCGGTGAAGGGCTATGCCTCGCTTTCTATACGAATAAAGACCTCATCAAACTCGAAAAATTCCTGCAAGGCAAACCTGTCGTAGAGCAGGAAATAGGCCGTCAACTGCTGCTCGAAACTGCCGCTTATGCCGAATCGGCCGTCTGCCGAAGAAAAGTTTTACTCCATTATTTCGGCGAAAGATATGAAGAAGAAAATTGCGGCAACTGTGATAACTGTCTCAAAACCAAAAAGATAATGGAAGGAAAAGAATATCTCATCACAATTCTTGAAATAATAAGTCTGCTCAAAGAAAAATATCGCGCCGAATATATCGTTGATATGCTTATGGGCAAGGAAACATCCGACATCATCACATATCATCACAACGAACTGGAAGTGTTCGGCGCCGGAGACGACGAAAACGACCGTCTATGGCTGGCTATCATCCGGCAGGCTGAGATTGCCGAATATCTGGAAAAAGACATCGAAAACTACGGCCTGCTAAAAATAACTGAAAAAGGCCGCAAGTTTATGGAACATCCGGATTCGTTTATAGTAGTCAAAGACAATGAATTTGACGATGATGAAGACCCCGACGAACTGCCCGTTCAGGGAGGTAGCTCCGGCGCCGTTGACCCCGAACTGTTCGCTATAATGAAAGACTTGCGCAAAAAAATGGCTAAAAGGCTCGAAGTGCCGCCTTACGTCATATTCCAAGACCCGTCGCTCGAAGCAATGGCTACAACTTATCCCATAACAATCGATGAATTGCAAAATATACCCGGCGTCGGCGCAGGTAAAGCCAAAAGATACGGCAACGAATTTATCGGCATAATCAAAAAATATGTCAGCGAAAATGAAATAATACGCCCCGAAGACTTGCGCGTAAGAACTATTGCCAACAAATCGAAACTCCGAGTATGGATAGTTCAAAGCATAGACCGCAAAGTAGCCCTTGACGATATCGCCAATAGCAAAGGGCTTGAATTTGATGAGCTGCTCGACGAAATAGAAACAATAGTCTATTCCGGTACACGCCTCAACCTCGATTATTTTATCGAAGAAGTGATGGATGAAGACCATGTGAACGAAATCTATCAATATTTTAAAGAATCATCGACCGACGCACTCGAAGAAGCCATCAACAATCTCGGCATCAACTATACCGAAGAAGAAATAAGACTTATACGTATCAAATTTTTATCCGAATTTGCTAATTAAAAAATTTATTAAAATTATGAAAAAAATATTAATGTTTATTTTTACCGGCGCATTTTTTATCGGCGCAAATGCAAAAGAAAAGCCGGAGCCGATTATTATGAAAGTAGCAGGCACGGACGTTCCGCTGTCGGAATTTATTTTTATGGCGCAAAAAGACGCAGGCGTGGATTTGAAAAACAAAAAATCGATTGCCGACTATCTTGAACTGTTTAAAAACTATAAACTGAAAGTTGCCGACGCAGAAGCGTTGAAAATACAGGAAACAGACCAGTTTAAACGCGAGTACAACCAGTACGCCAAGCAGTTACAGACAAGTTTCCTCTCCGACAAGGAAGGCGAAGATTCAGCTATGCACGTACTTTTTGAGCGCTCCAAACTGCTGCCCGGCTTCCAATATATCCTCGTCAGGACGCCGTCTTACGACCATCTGCCGGCCGATACCGTAGAGCCTTACAAAACGGCGATGGCGATATATAAACGGCTCGAAAACGGCGAAATGTTTGAAACACTCGGCGAAGAAATTAAAAATCTCAACAAAGAAGATTCCGTTATTTACGGCAAGACAGACTTTATCTACCCCATGCTGCTGCCAAAAGTTGTTGAAGACCGTATTTATGCGCTTCAACCAAAAGAGATTTCGTCTGTCTTTCGCGAAAAAGCCGGCTTTTACATTATTAAATTAGATAAAATAACACCTAATCCGGGGCAAATACATGTGGCGCATATCCTTATCTCGCTGTCGGAGAACCCTTCGGAAGAAGCCGTCGATGCGGCACGTCAAAAGGCTGATTCTCTGTATCAAAGACTGCTCGCGGGAGCCGATTTCGCCGAAACTGCAAAAACCTGTTCCGACGATACTATATCAGCAAAAAAAGGCGGCGAACTTAATTATTTCGGTCTCGGAGCTATGGTAGAGCCGTTTGAACAAGCCTCTTTTGCTCTTCAAAACTCCGGCGACATAAGTAAACCCGTTCAGACACGCTACGGCTTTCATATCATTAAACTTATTGATAAACAGACAGATATAAAGTTTGAAGAAGTAGCAAGTTATATCTACCAAAAAATGTCCGAATCGGAACGTAGTTTCGACCTCCACCGTTCCTTTGACGAGAAGCTGAAAGCGCGGTACGGATATTTCCTCCATCAAGAAGCATACGACGAATTAGAGGCGCTCGCCAACTTGTTTTTCCCCGCCGACACGGGATTTTATTACAAAGGTTTGGACATGTTCAAACCACTCGTTCGCATTGATACGATATCATTTCCGCAGTACGCATTTGTGGACTACGTTTTTAAACGCCCCTCGTCGGCAAAACCACTCTCAACAGACTATCTTGCAGAGCATTTCATTCTTTTTGTCCGCAATATTACCACCGAAATGGAGCGTAATCAGTTGGAAATAAATTATCCGGAATACAAAAATCTGGTCAAAGAGTACTATGACGGTATTCTGTTGTTTGAAATCACCAACAAGCGCGTTTGGAGTCATCCGTCGGAACGTCAGGCAGACCTCGAAAGCGAGTGGCTCAAAGAAATTAACGAGAAATATCCCGTTATAATAAACAAAAAAACGGTTAAAAATATCCCGAAATATATCAAACAGCAGTCAAAAAAATGAAACAATACCTCACTGTCATAGCATTATTATTGGTGTGCGCTTGCAGCAAATATCGCAGCGAAGCGGACGTCGATGATGTTTTAGTGAGGATTAAAGACAGAACAGTGACACGAAGCGAAATAGAAAAAATAATCCCCAAAGGGCTGTCGCCCGAAGACAGCACACTCAAAGCCGAAGCGCTCATCAAAAACAGAGTAACAGAGATGCTTACCGACGATGCGGCGCGACGTAACGTGCGCGACGATGCCGCCGAAATAGAACAACTTGTTGACGAATATCGCAAGTCGCTCGTCAGACATCGCTATCAGGAACAGATCGTGCGCGACAGAGTTTCGACAGAAATTTCCGAAGCCGAAGAAATCGAATATTATGACGCTAACAAAGAACAGTTTGTGCTTGACCAAACGCTTATCCGAGGGATATTCCTCAAAACACCCGTCGGAGCGCCTAACCTCAACGATGTACGCAAATGGTATGTCTCACAATCGGAAGAATCGTTGGAGAAAATCGAAAAATACAGCATCGGAAATGCCGTTGAGTATGATTTCTTCTACGACCGCTGGGTACGCCTCGAAGATGTTCTGACACGCATAGCCTTGCCAGCGGCAGACGTGAACCGCATCGTCCGCGCTAACGGTAATATTGAGATTTCAGACAGTACGTTCGTTTATTTCCTCAATATCACCGACAACTTGACCGCAGGCAAAACAGCCCCGTTCGAGTTTGTAAGAACGCAAATCCAAAACATGCTCGTGAATAAACGGAAAGTAGAATACCTCCGACAGTTTAGAGAAAAAATGTATCTGGATGCTATTAAAAACAGAGTAGTAGTATTTTTAAAAGAATAAAAAAATGAAATGTAACAAACTGATATTCAGCCTTTTGGCTATGTGTTTTGCGTTTGCTTTGCAGGCGCAGAAAAACGTTATCGACGAAGTAATATGGGTTGTAGGCGACGAAGCGATTTTGCGCTCCGATGTTGAAAACAGGCGTCTTATGATGCAAAACGAAAGTATGCGCTACGACGGCGACCCGTATTGCTTTATTCCCGAACAGATTGCAGTCCAAAAACTCTTTCTTTCGCAGGCAAAACTCGACTCTATCACTGTCGATGAAGGTAATGTGCTGCGGTATGTTGACCGATGGGTAAACGTTACTATCGCCAGAGTAGGCTCGCAGGAGAAACTCGAAGAGTACATGGGCGGTAAAAAACTGTCGCAGATAAAAGAAGAACAGAAGCGTCTCGTTCGCGACCAGGAAGTTGTGAAGGAAATGCAGAAAAAAATCGTCGGCGACATCAAACTGACACCTTCCGATGTACGCAAATATTTCAGTAGCATATCCAAAGACAGTTTGCCGATGATTCCCGGAACGGTTGAAGTGGAGGTTATTACCATCGAACCGCGTATCCCGCTCGAAGATATCGACGCTATCAAAGCGCGACTTCGTGATTTTACGGATAGAATCAACAAAGGCGAGACCACGTTTTCGTCGCTCGCGTTGGTACATTCCGAAGACCTCGCGACGGCGTTGCGCGGCGGGCAAACGGGCTTGATGTCGAAAACCGAAATGGAACCCGAATATGCCAACATGGTGTCAAGCCTCAGCGATCCGAACCGCGTGTCGGGCATCGTAGAAACGGAATACGGTTTCCATATCATCCAACTTGTTGAAAAACGCGGCGACCGTATCGACAGCAGGCATATCCTGCTGCGCCCCCGCGTGTCGGAACAGGAAACGGTGAAAGCCCTCGAACGCCTTGATTCGCTCCAAAAAGATCTTGTAGCCGGTAAAGCGTCGTTTGAAGAAGCAGCAAAGTATATATCGACCGACAAGGATACACGTAATAACAAAGGGCTGTTAGTCAATAAAAACGAGGAAAGCCGTAACTTCGGCTCGTCGAAGTTTGAAATGGAAGAACTGCCGTCGGGTATGGGTGTAGTGGTGGACAAGATGCAGGTCGGCGAAATATCAAAGCCGTTTAGAATGAAAAACAATGCCCACAAAGATGTCGTGGCTATCGTAAAACTCATATCCCGTATCAAACCACATCAGGCTAATGTTTCCGACGACTATCTCGAACTCAAAATGCTCGTAGAAAACCGTAAACGCGAAGAAATCCTCGAACAGTGGATTGCAAGCAAACAAAAAAGCACGTTTATACGTATCTCCGACGGCTGGAAAGAATGTGATTTCAAGTATCCGGGATGGATAAAAGATTGAATGATCCCAAACCCTTGCAGGGTTATAAATCCCTGCAAGTGGTTAAAAGTGCGTACTATCCACAATCAAACCGCTTGCAGGGTTCTGAACCCAAACCCTTGCAGGGTTATAAACCCCTGCAAGTGGTTGAAGATACGTACTATCCACAATCAAACCGCTTGCAGGGTTCTGAAACCGCTGCAAGGGTTGAAAACCGCTTGCAGGGTTCTGAAACCGCTGCAAGGGTTTTGGCGATTATCATCCTTTTTCTCCTGTCCCTCCCCGCCGCATATTCTCAAACCCAACCAACTCCGCAAGATACCGTACAAAAAACAAAAGTAGAACTACTCCGCGCCGACGAACAGATTTTCAACCGACGCATCAGCGACCAGCGTCAACTGCTGATGGGCAACGTCGTCTTCCGCCACGACAGTTCTTACATGTACTGCGACAGCGCCTATTTCTACGAACAAGACAAATCGCTCGAAGCTTTCAGCCGTGTCCGCATGGAGCAGGGCGACACGCTATTCGTTTACGGCGACTATCTCCATTATGACGGCAATGTTGAGATTGCACGCATGAGACGCAACGTCCGTATGATAAACATCAAAATCGATACTGCTAACGTCAATGCCCGCGACAGCATGACGCTCTACACCGACAGCCTTGATTATAACCGTATTACAAATATCGGATATTACTTCAACGGCGGCAAGCTCGTCGATTCCACCAACGTTCTGACATCTGTTTACGGACAATATTCTACTGCTACCAAAATAGCGCTTTTTAACGACAGCGTTGTACTGACCAACTACAAAGACGTTCTTCTTGCCGACACCAATTTTATCCTTCACTCCGACACGCTCGAATACAGCACCGACAGCCGCATAGCGACCATTCTCGGACCATCGGTCATCGAATCCGACAGCGGTACGATACTGACTTCTCACGGATGGTTTAATACTCAAAACAATACGTCCCAACTGCTTGACTACTCCGAAGTCCTATCCGGCAACCGCTATCTTACCGGCAAAATTCTCAAAATGAACCGCGAAACAGGCGTAGGAGAGGCTTTCAACAATATGAGCATCCGCGATACGACGCAAAAAATCACTATCACAGGCAATTACGGATATTTTGAAGACAAAAACGACTATGCTTTCGCCACCGACAGCGCCCTTGCTCTCGAATACTCGCAGGGCGATACGCTCTACCTGCACGCCGATACTCTTGAATTGACGACTGTCGATTCAGCACGCATTCTCCGCGCTTTTACAGGCGTAAGATTCTATCGAGATGATATTCAGGGCGTTTGCGACTATATGCGCTTCAACTCTAAAGATTCTATCCTCTATATGTACGGCGATCCTGTGCTGTGGAACGAAAACCAGCAATTGTTCGGCGATTCCATAATCGTCTATATGTCGGATTCTACCGTCGAATATGTGCATGTGCCTTCCGGCGCTTTTGTAGTTCAAAAGGTCGATTCCGGCTACCACAACCAACTCGGCGGTAGCGACCTCAAAGCATATTTCGTCGGCAAAGCTATCGAACATATTGATATTGACGGAAATGCGGAATCGATTTTCTTCCCTCTCGAACGCGACAGCACAATGGTAGGACTTAATTATACCCAAAGTTCCTACCTCTCAATATGGCTCAAAGAAAACAAACTCGAAAAGATGAAAATCTGGCCTCAACCCAAAGGCTACCTTATACCCATACACCTGATTCAATCGGAGCAGATGACCCTCAAAAGATTTGTTTGGCACGGCGACATAAGACCGACCGACCGCCACGACGTTTTCCGCACCACCCCAATCAAGACTGACAAACCTCCCACAGACCAAGAGCTGAAACCTATCCCGAAACCTGCCCCAATCAAACAAACCAACCCCGAATTACCGATAGAAGTGTTCTAAATTATTCTTTGCGTGGTGGAAAATTCAATTCATGGATTGCTCCGGTAGGGCAAACCGTTACGCATTTGCGGCAAAGGCGACAGCGGGCGTCGTCGATAAACGCCAGATTGTCGGTAACAGTCAGCGCCTCGAAAGCACATTCCTTAACGCACTTGCTGCAACCTATGCAGGCATTGGCGCAGGCTTTGCGGGCTACACCTCCTTTATCGCGGTTCATGCACGAAACAAAAAGACGGCGCGATTTGGGGCCTTTCTTCCGCAGTTCGATGATTTTTTTAGGACATGCTTTAACACATGCGCCGCAGGATGTACATTTATCTTCGTCAACGACAGGCAAACCGGTCGTAGCGTCAATCATAATGGCGCCGAATGTACAGGCTGTCGCGCAGTCGCCTAATCCGAGACATCCGTAAGAACATCCGGTATCTCCGGCATATAGCGCCGCTGCGATAGCGCAGGATGATGCGCCGTCGTAAATATTAGTGCGCGGACGGACGTCGCAAGTGCCGTTACAGCGCACTACGGCTATTTTAGGCGCCGCTTCGGTAGCATCTTTCCCCATAATTGCGGCTATCTGCTTCATGACCGCAGCGCCGCCCACAGGACAGAGCAGGTCGTCGAGCGCTTCGGCTTTGACGCAGGCGTTCGCAAACCCGCCGCAGCCCGGAAAGCCGCAACCTCCGCAGTTGGCTCCCGGTAAAACCTCCGTTACAAGACCTATACGCGGGTCTTCAACGACTTCAAATTTCTTCGAGATGAAAAACAAAATGAGAGCCGATAACGCTCCGATAATGCCTAATGTAATAATTGCTACGTACATATTATATTTTAGTTATTGTAAAAACAAAACGCTTCGATAGTTTATTACGACATATATAAAGCGCTAAATAGTAAAGAATTAAAACAATCAGGCCTGCCAGCGCCCCGAAACCGTCGTTGCCGGTCATGGCAATAACGAGCGTTACGGCAACCGTAATGAGAATGACAGGAACAACAAAAGCCAGCACAACGGCTACACTGCTCATTGCAGACCGACCTTTGACGGTTACACGTGTCCCTTTTGAAATCGTCTCCGGTATCCCCGCAGAACTTACCGTAACATATTTGGCGCCGCTGCCTGCCGCGATGCACACATTACGCGCCTGACAGATGTTACAGTCGGTAACAGGCTCTTCTATCCTGACGATAACAAACTGGCTGTCAATCTTTTCTACTGTCCCGCTATGTTCAATAAACTCTGTCATAAAAGAATTATTCTTTACAATTCGGCTGCAAAGGTACTAAATTTTTCTGCGTTTGTGTATAAAATAAATTTTTTTTACTATCTTTGCATTTCCATATAGACGCAGTGAAATTTCTCTCTATACGGAAATTTTACTGCGTCTATACGGAAATTTATGTGCGTATAGACGGAAATTTTACTTTGTTGTTTTACTAATAAATTTTTATTGTTATGAAATTTAAATTAATCGAAAAAGGCAACCCGTCCCAGCCTTCTGCACCGAAGAAATGGTATCCGAATGCAGTAAACGTGGGTAAATTAACAGTTAAAGACCTCGCCAAAGAAATTGCAGGTCGCAGTTCGCTCACACGCGGAGACATCGAAAACGTGTTGAGTAACTTCCTCGACGAACTTCCTACCTTCTTAAAAATAGGTATGAGCGTTCAGTTGGGCGACTTCGGCACATTACGCCTCAACCTGTCGGGCGAAGGCGCCGAAACACCGTCAGCCTTCAAATCCGAAACTATCACGGCAAAAGTTATCTTTACCCCGAGTACGGAACTGAAAAAAGGCTTGACGGAAATAAAATACAATCCGGCATAGAGCGATTGCAAAAAATGACGGTAAAAGATTTTTTTCGTAACGACAGATTTGCTGTCGGGGCTGATATTGAATTGCTTGAAGTAGGCAACGGCACAGCCCGCGCACGTATGCGGATACAAGACAAACACCTCAACGGCGGCGGCGTTTGTCAGGGCGGAGCTATATTTACGCTTGCCGACCTCGCCTTTGCTGCAGCCGTCAACAGCCATGCGCGGTTAGTTCTCGGCATCTCGTCCAACATACAATTCTATCGCGCCGAAAGCAGCGGCTATCTTTATGCCGACGCCCGCGAGACGTACAAAGGCGGCAAACTGTCCGGCATCGAAGTAAGCGTAACCAACGAAGCAGGCGATTTGGTAGCCTCTTTCAACGGCATGGGCTATAATAAAGGTACCGAACTTCCTTTTGAACCTGTAAAATGAAAAAAGAAGACTTACGAATCATATTTATGGGTACGCCCGAATTTGCTGTTGCGAGTTTGAAAGCATTAGTTGAAAGCGGTTATAACGTAGTCGGTGTAGTAACGGTAGCCGACAAGCCGATAGGCCGTCACGGCAGCGAGTTACAGCCGTCGCCGGTCAAACAATACGCTCTGTCGCAGGGACTTACAGTGTTGCAGCCCGAAAAGTTACGCGACGAGAATTTTATCCTCGCTCTTGATGCTCTTAATGCTGATGTTCAAATAGTTGTAGCATTCAGGATGTTACCCCAAGCCGTGTGGTCGATGCCACGTTACGGCTGTATCAACCTTCATGCCTCGCTGCTGCCGCAATATCGCGGAGCGGCGCCGATAAATCATGCCGTAATGAACGGCGAAACGGAAACAGGTGTTACAACATTTTTTATCACTCACGATATTGATACCGGTAAGATTATCAAACAGATACGAATACCTATTGCCGACGACGACAATGCAGGGGCGGTTCACGACCGGCTGATGACTGTCGGAGCGGCACTTGTTGTAGAAACGGTCGAGATGATTATCAACGGCAACGGCAACGTCGCATCAACGCCTCAACATACCGACAGCGTTCTACATCCTGCGCCGAAAATATTCAAAGAAACATGTGCCGTAAACTGGTCGCAACCGGTCGTAAAGGTTTATGATTTCATTCGCGGTTTGTCGCCATACCCCGCCGCACATACCGAGATAGTAGCCGATAGCGGCGTGCATATTACGATGAAAATATTTGCCTGCGAAAAACTCTTTGAACAACACTCATCACCGCCCGGCAGCATCAGAACCGACAACAAAACATTTCTCGACATAGCCTGCAACGACGGCTTTCTGCGCATCCTGACGCTTCAAGTAGCCGGTAAAAAAACGATGTCGGTAAAAAATTTCCTCAATGGTAACACATTAGTTTGAAATAATTATGAAAGAAAATACGCTCGGCAAGGGCTTTTCGGAGGCGAATTTGAAAAATATCAGACAATTTTACATTGTCTTCCCCGATTTCGACCAATTCGCTACGCACTGCGTAGCGAATCTCAGTTGGACGAATATTCGCCTGATTATGAGGCTGGAAAATAAAACAGAAAGAGAATATTACATTAAAGAAGCAAGCACGCTCACCGCCAATATCGAAACGCAATGAAAACAAGCAAACCACCGTTCACCATAACACCAAAAACATTGGATTTGGTTGCCGCTATTTCCGAAAAAATCGGACAAATGGCATCCGTTGAGCATAACATTGACCTGCGACTGCGCAAAGCAAATCGCCTGAAATCCATTCAGTCATCGCTCGCCATCGAAAACAATTCCCTCACGCTTGGGCAAGTAACGGATATTATCGAGGGCAAAAAGGTCTTGGGCAATCCGCGAGAAATACAGGAAGTCAAAAACGCACATCTCGTCTATGAAAAACTGCTCTCGTTCAATCCGTTTTCCGTTAAGGATTTTTTGAATGCGCATAAAATCTTGACGGCGGGTTTGGTGAAACAGTCCGGCATATTCCGCACCGGCGATGTCGGCGTTTTTGACGGCAAAGGAAACGCGGTTCACATCGGCGCACGCCAGCAATTTGTGCATAGTTTGATTTCGGATTTGTTTGCATGGGGAAAAGCCGATACGATTCACCCGCTTGTCAAATCCTCTGTCTTTCATTTTGAAATCGAAACCATTCACCCTTTCCAAGACGGCAACGGCAGAATGGGACGTCTCTGGCAAACGCTGATTTTGAGCCAACACAACGAACTTTTTCAATGGCTACCGGTGGAAACGCTTGTCTATAAAAACCAGTCGGCATATTACAACGCATTGGAACAGTCGCGAAAACAGAACAGCGAAGCGACACTCTTTGTTGAGTTTATGCTGATGCGTATTTTAGAAACTTTGCAGGAATATGCCGTCCACAATTTTACCGATAAAATTACCGATAAAATTACCGATAAACTGAGCGCTACCGACAAAGCCTTTA
The DNA here is from genome assembly GCA_031279875.1 of Tannerella sp. Classification (GTDB taxonomy): domain Bacteria; phylum Bacteroidota; class Bacteroidia; order Bacteroidales; family Tannerellaceae; genus Tannerella. The sequence goes on along the minus strand of JAITHS010000299.1, from coordinate 1,636 downwards.
TCAATCAAATCGGGAACTACCTCCTAACCAACGGCTATATAGATAATTATAACGCAGGACTATTGAGCGGAAAAAAAACGGAAACCGTCAAAAAACAATTTGCCAAATTAGTCGAAACCGGATTGCTTGTGGCGCAGGGAGAACGCAAAACGAGAAAATACTTTTTGGCAACAAAATCACTCAAAACCGAACCACTCACCAATTTATAATCATGGAAAATTACACGCCGATATACAAAATCACCGATGAAATATTGACTTCCGCTTACGAAATTGCGGCCGATTTGGAGCGTATCAACATTATCCGTGAAAACGCTTTAACGCCCGAACTGCGCAAGGAAAACCGCATCAAAACCATTCATTCTTCTTTGTGGATTGAGGCCAACTCGCTTACTTTGCAGCAAGTTACCGATATCGTCAATGGAAAACGTGTTTCAGGTCCGGCAAAGGATATTTTGGAAGTCAAAAACGCCATTACTGCTTATGATGAATTACTTGATTGCGACCCCTACAACGAAAAGGATTTGCTCAAACAGCACGCACTTTTGATGAATGGTCTGGTGGAAAACGCCGGCAAATATCGCAACGCAGGTGTCGGCGTATTTTCGGGGAATGTTCCGATTCATATTGCTCCGCCGCATTCGCAAGTGACGATATTGATGTCTCAACTGCTCGAATGGGTAAAAAACGCCAAACTGCCGCAAGTCGTCAAAAGTTGCATCTTTCATTATGAGTTTGAGTTCATCCATCCGTTTATGGATGGCAACGGAAGAATGGGGCGTATGTGGCAAACGCTTCTTCTGTATCAAACAAACCCGATTTTCGCGTGGCTGCCGGTGGAAACTGTGGTGGCACACAATCAACAGGATTATTACAAAGCAATCCGCCGCTCCACAACCAACAACGACAGCGGAATTTTTGCCGCCTTTATGCTCCATGCGCTCAAAGAAGCGTCAGCTGATTTCAAGGCAAAATATGAACGGGGCGAAATAAAGGACGATAAAAACGGTGGTGTAAACGGTGGTGTAAATGGTGGTGTAAATGAACTGCAAAAAAGCATCCTGTCCGCAATGAAAGACAATCCGAATATAACAATTGCTCAAATAGCAACGTTCTTAAACACCCCCAAACGCACCATAGAAAACAATGTCAGGAAATTAAAAGATAAAAAAATCATAGAGCGTATCGGCGCCGACAAAGACGGAAGATGGAGGATACTTGATAATCACCTTAATTGTTGATTATAATTTACATGATCCGTATAGATATTGTCTTCTTTTCCTCATCTTTTTTGGGATAAGGCATATAAGGGAACCTCGAAAAATTGTTTTTTCTTCGTTTTGCTCTTTCGTCATAAACGATGAGCTATTTAGGTCCGACTTTATTAAAAATGATTTAGTACCTGTAAACATCTGACTGTAAGCGAATAACCTGTACGTTAACGACCTCGTAATGATGCAGTTAAGTAAAAACGTCATTGGTAGCAGGAATGATAGCACTAAGCGAAATTGGATGACGGTACCACGCAGTCCCGCAGGGGACGACACTTTATTAACCGGTGACTTTAGTCTCCGGTGAGAGGAGTCATATCAACAATAGTCCCGCATGGGACGACACTTGATTGCGCCCTCTGTAAG
>JAITHS010000269.1 GCA_031279875.1 Tannerella sp. | reverse complement strand
TTTTGCGGAAAATTTATTCTAATGACTATTTTTGAACTTTACAAACTTTTCTGCGAGCATCCGACCGTTACAACCGACAGTCGCGACTGCCCTGTCGGCTCGCTGTTTTTTGCCCTGCGTGGCGATACGTTCGACGGTAATGCTTACGCCCAAAACGCCCTCAATGCAGGCTGCGCATACGCCGTAATCGACAATCCGGATTTCGCTGCCGATGAACGGATGATTTTGGTTGATAACACGCTCGAAACATTGCAATCGCTCGCCTTGCATCATCGTAAAACGCTTAATACCAAAATTATAGCCATCACCGGCACTAACGGTAAGACTACGACCAAAGAACTTGTCGCCGCCGTATTGTCTCGAAAATACAAGACACTATACACTCACGGCAACCTCAACAATCATATCGGCGTACCGCTTACGCTGCTGAAATTGACTGCCGAACATCAAATCGCCGTCATAGAGATGGGCGCCAATCATCCGGGTGAGATACGTACTCTCGTTAATATCGCATTGCCGAATTGCGGGCTTATAACCAATATCGGCTACGCTCATCTCGAAGGCTTCGGCTCTATCGAAGGAGTGCAAAAAACAAAAGGCGAACTGTTTGATTATCTGCGTTCTACAGGCGGCATAGCTTTTCTCAATAGCGATGACAAACGGTTGCGGACTATTGCAGACGGACTTGAAACAATCAGTTACGGTATAGGGGTTTTAGGGGTTGACGGTAACGAAAATCCCGACATCAAGGGAGAAATAGTTGACACGGAGCCGTATTTGTCGTTCGGCGTTAAAGTATGTTGGAAACAGGTAACGTTTAACACTTTAACGTTGATCACGAAGCCCGAAACGTTGAATATTGTTTCAACCCGTCTCGTCGGCGCTTACAACATCCATAACGTCCTCGCAGCCGTTACCGCAGGGCTGTTTTTTGAAGTTGAACAAGAGCAAATTATCACAGCCATAAGTACTTACGAGCCGTCAAACAATCGTTCACAGATGAAACAAACTGCTCACAACACCCTCATCATCGACGCCTACAACGCCAATCCGAGCAGTATGCAAGCCTCGCTGAGTAATTTTGTCGCTTTAAAAGCCGAAAAAAAAGCCGTCATTCTCGGCGACATGCTCGAACTCGGCACAGAAAGCACCGTTTGTCATGCTGAAATCATGGAAATCGCTAACAAATCATCTTTCGACCTGACAATTCTGTGCGGCAAAAACTTCACCGCCGTCAGCCCTCCCGACAGCCTTTGCTTCGAGACCGCCGACAGCCTTGCCGGTTACTTAAAATCCAATAAATTACAACATTATACTATCCTGATTAAAGGCTCGCACGGCATACATCTTGAAAAAATTATCGACCTGTTATAAGAGTTTTCTCAAAAAAATACATTATATTTGCGGCGCTAAATTCATGTGCTTATGACTGACTATTACGTTTTTCGACGTCTGTTGCTATCTGTTGCCGTTATTGTTTTGACGGTAGGCGCTGCTGCTCAATCGGTTATGCTGTCCGGCAATGTTGTTGACAAAGAGACCGGTCAGCCGGTCATTAACGCGGCGGTATATTTGGAAGGCACTTCTACCGCTGTTGTTACCGACAATGACGGCAAATATGTACTCCTTTTGAAGTCGCAAATTAATACACGCCTGATAATAAGCCATATATCCTACGAAAAGATAGAAATTACCGAGCCTTACGACACGCTGCAAAGGACGGTTTATATGATGCCTAAAACGTTAGATTTAAGCGAAATAACCGTTACGGTTAAGAAAAGCAAATACTCTCGCAAAGAGATGTTGAAAGCCTTTCGCAGACAGTTTCTGGGCTATGACCAAGCAGCCAAAGAATGTCGAATAGTAAACGAAGACAGCCTCGTGTTGCGATACGACGATGCGAATAAAGAACTGACGGCATTCTCCTATTCGCCGATAGAGATAGAAAATAACTATCTGGGTTACAGGATATTAGTTGATTTGGAAGATGTAAAAATCAAGTATAAAAGAAATATTAAAGACGACGAAGGTTCGATAATGTATAACAACGGCACGATGCGCTTTGAAGACCTTGCGCCCGACCTTGGAACAATAGCAACCAGACGCGAAGAAGCATATTCCAGAACACCGGTCTGTTTCTTCCGCAGCCTCGCTTCCGGACAATTAAACTCTTCACGGTACATCTTTCTCCAAAAAGGAAATCTGCTGTCGCGGGACGATATTTTTACCGTCAAAGACAGCCCGGAAGGCGACGGCATAAAAACAATAATCGTTAAACGTTATTTAACAGACAATCAGGAAATTACTATAGATATTTGCCGACTTTCTCCCGACAATCCGATACTTGGCATGGTGTATTCTCAAATAACATTTCTGACCGACACAATCCGTTTTGACTTGAAAACAAACAGGATAGAACCCGAAAAGGCTATCATACTGTCGGGCGAAATGGGCATGCAACGGCTTGGCAGCACCCTGCCGCTTGATTATAAACCCGAATCACAGCGTATTAACATTGCCGAATTAAGCCCGTTAGACAGAATCAAGTATCAAACAAACGCTTTCCCGCAGGAAAAGATTTATATTCAGACAGATAAGCCGTATTATCTTGCCGGAGAGATGATTTATTACCGTCTCTTTCTGCTCGACGCTGTCATGAACAGCCCCTTGTCGTTGAGCAGATACGTTTATGTGGAGTTAATCGACCGGTCGGGCGCTATCGTGATGCGTCAAAAAATTCGACCCGAAAGCGTAAACCTGTTTTACGGAACGGTCGGCATCCCTGCAAAGTTGCCGCAAGGCTCTTACCGGCTGCGTGCTTATACGCAATTTATGCAAAACTTTGATACAGAGCATTTTTACTCCAAACATCTGTTTATTGTCGCCGAAAATAAGCAACATCTGAAAGTTGAAATCAACGCTTCGGCAAAAGACAACCGTCATACGACCGTCGATTTGAGATTTGCCGACATCAAATCCGGCAACACGGTCAGCCCTCCAAAGTTGCTTTTACAACTCAACGGCAAGACACAAAAACTGAAATCGGTCAGCGACGAAGGCGTTTGCAGTTACGACCTCAAACTGACCGACGCCGACCGCAACCGCAACATTTATATTTCAGCCTTCGACGAAAACGATTCCGTCGTTTTTCATCTCCGCGACATCGTGCCTTATGCCCGCGACAGCATAGATCTAACGTTTTATCCCGAAGGAGGATATGTGATTGATAATAAGATGAATAACATAGCTTTTAAGGCACTGCATCAGGACGGCAAAGCGGCCGATATTAAAGGTGTAATTATTGATGAGCAGGGCGCAGCAGTCGTCTCTTTTGATACAAAACACGAAGGTATGGGCGCGTTTGCTTTACCGTTACATTCCGGTAAACGCTATTTTGCAGAATATAAGGAAGATAGCGTCGCGTATCGTAAGCAACTGCCTGATTTCAAGCGCAGTAATGTTTCGCTAAATGCCTTGTGGAGCAACGACAGTTTACGTATTTTCATCAATCACGCCGAAAGTGATGCTTTGACAGGTGTTAATCTGTTGATACACAGTCGTGGAAACGTGCTTTATTACGAGCCTTGGAACAAAAATACCGACACTCTTGTAGTGTCGAAAGAAGATCTGCTTTCGGGCGTAACTCACCTGTTACTGTTAAATAATGATTATCGGATAATAAGCGAACGGCTTGTTTTTGTCAACAAAAATGATTTTACGGCGCCTTCAATCACGCCCGACAAAAAAGAATACGGGCATCGCGACCGTGTGAAATTGAATTTTGATATTGCCGACAATCAAACGGCATCGTTTGCCGTATCCGTTACTGCCGACAGCGAGGTCGAGATTGATACTATGTCTAATATCCTGACACATATGCTGTTGGAATCGGAGTTGCAGGGATATATCGCTGATCCGGCGTATTATTTCGATAATGCTTATGAAGCCGATTTGTTGATGATGACGCATGGCTGGTCGCGCTATGACATGCCCAAAATAATGCGCGGTGAGACAGAGCCGCCTGAAATAGGGTACGAGAAATATCAAACGCTCAACGGCATTGTCAAAGGCGGATTGGCGTTACGACCGGCGCCTGATGTTGAAGTGTCGGTACTGTCGTTTCTGGGCGATAACAAACAGTTTGACGTAACGCGAACCGACGCTAACGGTCGGTTTCGGTTCGACAAAATTGAGATGCCCGACAGTGCGAAATTTATCATTCAGGTATTGAAAGGCAAAAAACGCACAAAAGGAATGCTTGAAGTTTTTCCCGATACCGTCTCGTATCCTGCGACGGAGGCTTTTTATTTGCCTGATTATCAATCTAAACCTTTTCTCGAAGAAATGATAGCCGACACCGACCGGCAGTTTGAAGTCATTGACGGAATGCGGATAATCACACTGCCCGAAATCGTCGTCAAATCTAAAAGGCTGTACCGTACACCCAAAAACAAAACGACCGGCTTCCTTGAACCGGATTTCTTTATTACAGCCGAAGAAATTGCCGAAACGGGCATTACCGACGTCTTGACGCTTATTTCCAAACTGCCGAGCGTGAGGATTAAATATCAAGGCGCAAATACGAAAGTGATGATTAACACCGTAGGCGTTGAAGGAACCGAAAGCGAAGCGCAAGTATTGATTAACGGTGTTAGTTTTGCAGACGACAAAACAGAATTTCAAGACCCTGATGCGGAAGATTATGGTACCGAAAACACTTTCTCCAATCACGATGTTTCGCTTATGGGATTAGTGATTATCAGCGATATAGAAGAGATATTGCTTATCAACAGAACTTCCAAAAGTAATACCGGTATTATTGACATCCGAACAAAAGGCGGACTTTTTTACGACCGCAGAGCGAGGTTTCATTTTAAGGCTGTAATGCCTTTGGGTTACAGTACGCCTGCCGAATTTTATTCTCCGCAGTACGACACTCCTGAAAAACGTAATGCCGACGAGCCTGATTTGCGCGCTACAATTTACTGGAAGCCTTCCGTCGCTGTTGACGCCGACGGCAAAGCATCAGTAGATTTTTATACCGCCGACAAAGATACGCCTTATTCCGTTGTTACTGAGGGCGTTTGTGCCGACGGAAGACTGATTTACAGGCGGGCGAAAGAGTTAGTTAATGTAAAGTAAATGTAAAGATAATGCAAAGTAAATGTAAAGATGTTTTTGTGGGATTGCTTTGCGGACAGGGCATTCGTCATTGCGAGCCGGAATGATACCACCAAACGAAAGGTAATGACGGTACCTCAAACCCTTGCAGTGGTTTTAAACCCTGCAAGCGGTTTGGAGCTTACGTCCGTCATTATAAGCGTCGGCGCAATCAAGTGTCGTCCCATGCGGGACTATTGTTGATATGACT
>JAITHS010000241.1 GCA_031279875.1 Tannerella sp. | reverse complement strand
TGTTTCCACGCCATAAAGCCATGCCACATCACTGTCCAAAAGCACATTTTTGTTTTGGATTGATATAATTTTATCCCGCACATCATTGAGCGTTATTTCGCCCTTGTGTTTTTTTGAATTTCAGCAGTCATAGTTTAATTATTTTTATGTTTCCTCGTTTTTTTTAAAGCAAAGCCTCGTCACTCCCATAATGCTTATGGATTTTGAGGGAGCAACATGTTTTGATTTTTCCATTCATTTTCCTACAGATATTCGTGTTAATCAATAAATTATCTGTCGTATCACGGATAAAATCACGGTGCAAAGATACGAATAATTTTTTATTCTTCGTGTACTTCCGTGTCTTCTGTGGAGTTTTTTTTTGTCATTTTCTGCGGATTTGAAGGAGTTATTTATTCCGCGTCCCTTAACAGATAATCGCAGATAAATAACATGTTGATTTGTCTGCATTTCCCTCGTCCCCTCGTCTCCTCATCCCCTTGTCTCCTCAAATAAAAGCATTTTAAGGATAGGAACAACGGCGCGTTGTCGGAGGGTTTCTTCCACAAATATTTCGGGTTGTTCGTCTCGCAGGCAAAGGTACAGTTTTTCGAGCGTATTGAGGCGCATGAAGCTACACTCGTTGCACGCACAGGTACTGTCATTTGGCGGTGCGGGGATGAATATCTTGTCGGGGCTTTGTTTGCGCATCTCGTGAATAATACCGCTTTCTGTGGCTACGATAAACTCCTTTTTGGGCGAATCGACGGTATGTTTTAACAGTGCCGACGTTGAGCCGACTACGTTGGCGACGGTCAGTATCGGTTGCTTACATTCGGGGTGGGCAAGCAGTTCGGCTTCGGGATATATCTCTTTGAGTTTCAGTATCTTTTCGAGCGAAAACTGCTCGTGAACATGGCATGCGCCGTCCCACAGCAACATGCTGCGACCGGTTACGCTGTTGATGTAGTTACCCAGATTTCGGTCTGGTCCGAATATCAGTTTTGCGTCTTTCGGAAAAGAGTCAACTATTCGGCGCGCATTAGTAGAAGTAACGACCACATCAGTCAAAGCCTTAACCGCAGCCGTAGTATTGACGTATGAAATAACTTTATAATCAGGATATTGAGCAGTAAATTCCGCGAATTTGTCGGCGGGACAACTATCGGCAAGCGAGCAACCGGCTGCCGCATCGGGGATGAGAACCTTTTTTTGGGGCGACAAAATCTTGGCCGTCTCGCCCATGAAATGCACCCCGCAAAGTACGATGATGTCGGCGTCGGTTTTGGTTGCCCATTGAGCTAATGCAAGACTGTCGCCAACATAATCGGCAATATCCTGTATATCAGATGTTTGATAATAATGTGCCAGAATTACGGCATTTTTCTCTTTTCGCAGCCGTTTGATTTCTTCAATATAATTCATGATTAATCATTTATATTATTCAAGTGCCTGATAAACAGTATTTAAGAACAGTTCCCATATTTTTGTGTCGGGAAGTCGGTTTGTGTAGAGCAAAATTATCATATTTTCTTGTGTATCAATGATATAATCCGTATTTGCCATACCTCCCCATGATAACGAACCGGGGCTGACCATCGGCGAAGCACCTTTGTTAGCGTCCCACGTGATTTTTTCGCCCGGATATATCTGAAAACCAAGTCCGAAGCGGAAATTATCGGCGCCGCCTTCGGGATGTTTTATTTGGTCTTTCGACATCACTTCGATAGTGCGCCGTCCGAGTATGCGTTTGTTGTTGAAACTGCCACCGTTTAGAATGGCTTGCAGGAAGCGTGCGTAGCCTTCTATCGTGCCGTTGAGACCTGTTCCGCCGTTGGCAAAACGTGTGTCGGAGCCAAACGGATATCTGCCGCTCCACATCTCTGCGGGCTTGATTTGGCCGTCCTCTTCGCGATAGACTGTTACGAAACGGTCTTTGTAAGATTCGGGATAATAATAAGCCATATCATTGATACCAAGAGGTTTAAAGATATTTTCCTTTATATAATCCTGTAACGACTGTTTGGAGAAATATTCGACCAGATATGCCCATACGTCAGATGCGGGATGATAGTTCCAGCTCATGCCCGGGTCGTACTGGAGGGGCTGTTTGACCTGTTCTTTCACATATTCCGCGAGGGTTGCATACGATTTGTCTCCTCCTTGCAAGGCTCCGATGCCCGAAGTGTGGCTCATCAGTTGGCGTATCAGCACAGGCGACGGAGCGTTATGTTCGGTACCGTTGCGAGGCTTCACACGGTCGGTCATTTCGGGGATATATTTTGATACCGGATCGTCGAGTTGGAACTTGCCCTGCTCGAAAAGTTGCATCAACGCGACCGTCGTAACTGCCTTTGTTTGTGAGTACATGCGGAAGATGTCATCTTTTTCGAGGGGTATTTTCTTCTCTACGTCGCGCCAGCCAAACGCTTTGTTGTGAAACACTTGCCCGTCTTTTGCCACAAAAGTCAAAGCATGAGGTATCAGACCTTTGTTGATGTAGTCCTGAAGGAGCGAGTCGATGCGTGCGAGCCGTGCCTCATCAACGCCAATAGCCTTATAATCAGGAGAATAATCAAACACCTGCGGTTTTTCGGGTGCATTAGCGCTTTCTTCTTTTTCCTTGTCGCAAACTTTTCCGCAAACCTTTCCGCAAGCGCACGAAGCGAAAAGAAGAATAAATAATAAAATATTAGTTTTCATATCTTCAATAATTTTGACGCTGCAAAGGTAGTATAAAATTTTGATATTATCAATTTTCGATATACAGATAATCATAATGCACTAACGGTTTGGCAGAGCGTGTACCGATACGTCGTCGGGCTTCGTCGGCTCCGAAACCGGCACAACCTACTCCTAACTGTTTGCCGGAAGCGTCGAAAATCAGCAAAATATCATCTTTTTCAAAATCACCCTCAATGCGCGTAACGCCTACAAAAAGTAAACTTGTTGCTTTCGGTTGCAGCAGCACGTCGCGGGCTCCGTCGTTAACATAAATCTCTCCTTTGGCAAAACTTTCCGAGTGTGCGATCCACTTTTTGACGCTGCTGACCGGATGCTCGTCGGGCAGGAAACGGGTACATTCCACATCACCGTCAGGCTTCATCACCGATGTTAACATGCCGTCTTTCAGCCCGTTAGCAATAATCACTTCTATCCCTTCGGCGGCAACCTTACGCGCCACGCTGCATTTGGTCAGCATTCCGCCGCGTCCGAACTGCGATTTTACCGGCTGCACAAAAAGTAAAGTATCTTTGTTATCGGGATATATTTTCCTGATAATCTGCGATTGAGGCAGCGACGGGTCGCCGTCATAAACACCGTTTACATTACTTAATATCACAAGCGCGTCAACCCCCATCATAGCGGCAATAAGTCCCGACAGTTCATCGTTGTCGGTAAACATCAGTTCGGTTACTGAAACGGCGTCGTTTTCGTTAACAATCGGAATAACGCCATTGTCGAGCATCACTTCCATACAATGTTTCTGGTTAAGATAATGACGTCGCGAACCAAAGTTCTCTTTTGTCGTAAGTATCTGACCACAATGAATAATATGCTCGCGAAACAGTTCATAATAACGGTTTATAAGTTTAGCCTGTCCGACGGAAGCATAAAGTTGTCGTGCCGATACTGCGTCGAGTCGGTGGTCGGGACGAATCTCGCTTTTGCCCGAAGCCACCGCGCCGGACGAAATAAGTATCACTGCGAAGCCTTGCCCGCGCAATTCGGCTATCTGGTCAACAAGAGCCGACATCCGCGTTACGTTAAGCGTTCCGTCCGCCCGCGTCAATACGTTAGTGCCGACCTTTACGGCTAATCGTTTTGTCATTTTATAAAAATTTTGCCGCAAAAGTAACAAAAAATTTTATGTATTTGTGTATAATCTCAAAATTTTTTGCTACCTTTGTAGTCGCAAAACATAGAAAAGAACAAAGATGTTATATATAATCAAACATAATATCAACGGTTTACTGTTGACGTTTTGTTGCCTGTCAGCGCTTCTGACCGGTTGTAACGGCAATGAAGAGCCTGAACCGATACCCGTAGTAGAGCCTCAAACCATAACTTTTGCCGTTGACAAAACCGTTATCAAGTCTAACGACAAAGAACAGGCGACTTTTTCCGTATCCGTTGACGGAAAAGCAGTTAGCACCGGTTTCATTATCTATTTTATTGATACGCCCGATAAAACCCTGTCAGGCAACACATTTGCTACAGGCGCTCCCGGAACGTACTCATTCTATGCTGTTTACGGCAAATTGAAGTCCGACATAATAACTGTTACCGCCAATCCGCTCGTATTTGCCTTTACCGCCGATACGACGCTGTTGAAAGCAGACGGAAAAAGTAAAGTTGTTTTCAGCGCCACAATCGACGGCGAAGACGTAAGTAACGACGCCGAATTTTATTATCTCGAAGGCGAGACGGAAACTGCGATTACCGGCAATATTTTCACTACCGAAACGGAAGGTGTTTATGACTTTTACTGTCGTTACCAATCGTTTCAATCTGACAAAACCGTTATTACGGCTTTCGCTATCGTATTAAATCTCAAAGCAAATGCAACTCAAATCAAAGCCAACGGCAAAGAAGCCGTCGATTTTACGGTAACGGCTGACGGCGAGGATGTTACGGCAGAAGCCGAACTGTTTGTCAAGACATCTTCCGGCGGAGAAAACGGAGAGAACGGTGAGAACGGAGAAACCAAACTCGACGGAAAATCTTTTGCTACGCAACAGGAAGGCGAATACGAACTGTTTGCCAAATACAAAAACAAATCTACCAACACCGTTAATATAGCGGTAATTCCCTCAGTAATAGCGATTTCCGCATCCAAAACTACCGATTTGAAAACCGGCGACATCATCACTTTCAATGGAGTTATGGATGAAAAACACGATATTTCAAGCGAAATGACACTTCATATTCAGCATTCCGGCAACAACGAAACAATTAATACACAGTCGTTTACCGTACCTGAACGCGGACAATATTCCGTTTATGCCACTTATGGAAATAAAACATCCAACACTTTGATTTTCAACGTTTTACCGTCTTCAATACAAATATTATGCGACAAATCATATATACTTTTCGACGGATATACAACAGCCACTTTCACGGTTAATGTTGACGGCAAACCCAATGCCGACGCCGAAGTCTATCAATATACCGGCGATGCTACCGACAGCCTTTTGGCCGATAAAAAGTTTGCGACCGAATATACCGGTAAATACTATTTTTATGCCCGATGCTACGGCCTGAAGTCGGAAACAATAATGATTGAAAGCCTTCCGGCCAATTTTGCCAAGAGTGTACTTGCAACGGAGGTTGTCGCAACATGGTGCGGTTATTCGCCACGTTTCTTGTTGGCTCTCAACGACTTACATACAATTCCGCAATATGCCGAACACACCAACATTGCAGCCATACATGCCCATTATGCCGATGATTTGTACAGTTCGGATATAGGTTCCGACATTGGCGACGACGAGCGTTGGACGCTCAATGTGCCTTGGGCAGAAATCGACATGCGAAGTACCGTTGATTATCCCCCGACGGCGGCTTCCGTTGACCGTCAGTCGCAACTTCAAATGTACACGAATCCCGCTTTTGCAGGTATAGGTATCACTTCACATCGCAATGGAGACAATCTTGATATAACGTTAAAAATCAAACTTGACAAGACAAAAGAATGCCGCGTCGGCGTACTTGTCGTTGAAGATGATATAGTGATGAAACAACGCCTCTATCCGTATTACGACGATGACCATACCGACGCTACGTATATTGACGATTTTGTACATCATGGCGTTGCGACTTACAAGATGCCGGGGTATGATTTTAGAATCGGAAAGCCACTCGGAACGCTGCAAGCATACGAAGTTTTTACCGAAAGTTTCACAATACCGTTAAATAAAGTTACCAATCGAACGGTTAATTTTGATAAATGTCGCATCGTAGCCTACATTATGACCTACGAATACGAAAGAAATGTGGTCAACAACAGCATCTCATGCCCGCTCGGAGGCTCGGTAAGAATCAGATATAAATAATATCATGAAAACCGAAGCCGAAATGTTAAATGTCATGGCGCGTTACTGCTCGCAAGGTGAAAAGTGTACTTTTGATGTGTTAAAAAAAGTTAAAAACACAGGATTGCCCGAAGACGCGGCTCAACGTATCATAGACCGACTTGTAGAAGAAGGATTTATTGATGAAAAGCGCTTTGCACGCAGTTTTGTTAACGATAAATTCCGTTTCAATCAATGGGGCAAGATAAAGATAGGTTATGAATTGAAAATCAGGAAAATATCTTCCGAAAATATTGAAGAAGCGCTGGCAAACATAAACGAAAACGAATATGCCGACGTTCTTACTAATTTGCTTAAAAGCAAAATACGAACGGTGAAAAGCGCTGTTCCACAGGCTCTTGTTGCAACACTGTTGCGTTATGCAACATCTCGCGGCTTTGAAACGGATATTACGCTCAAAACGATTAAACGATTGATTAAAAACGTTGATTATGAATAGTTGGCTGTCATCGTTTATCAATCTGTTTTACCCGCATTTATGTCTTGTCTGTAAAGCGGCGCTTATCGAAGAAGAAGATTTTCTTTGCCTCAAATGCCTGTGTAATATGCCTAAAACTAACTATCACAAAGGCGTCAACAATCCTGTGAGAGAACTGTTTGCCGGTTATTCGGCTATCAATCAGGCCACTTCGTTTCTATTGTTTGAGAGAGGCGGCGTTACTCAAACGCTCGTTCATGCACTAAAATATCACAACAACAAGTCGCTTGGTGAGTATCTTGGTCGGATTGCAGCTATGGAACTCAAAACTTGCGGTTACTTTGCGTCGATCGACACTATAATCCCCGTTCCGCTGCATCCGAAAAAGGAAAAGAAACGCGGCTATAACCAGTCGGAGTGCATAGCACGCGGATTTTCAGGCATTTACGGATGTCGTATCGACACAACATCAGTAGTAAGGATAGCAGATACGGTGTCTCAAACGAGAAAAAACATCTATGAAAGGCACGTCAACGTTGAAAAGATTTTTACCGCCATTAATCCGGAATCTCTCATCGGCAAAAACATACTGTTTATCGACGATGTGATAACAACCGGCGCAACGACTTCGGCCTGTATTGATGCCATTGTTGACATTCCGAACATTCACATCAACGTCTTCTCGCTGTCGATTGCACGAGAGT
>JAITHS010000185.1 GCA_031279875.1 Tannerella sp. | reverse complement strand
CATGGTATAACATTCTGGTTATCAACATCGGCGGCGAACCGGGCGGCACCTTTTCCCCTTCCCGCGAAATGGTCTATTACTTTGCCGACGTAAGATGGTCTAAAAATCCGTAAAAATTAAAAATTAAAAATTACGAATTAAAAATTACGAATGCCCTGTTCGTCATCGGGCGTGTATTATGTGAACTCCAAACGATAGGTAATGACGGTACCCTAAACCCTTGCAGTGGTTTTAAACCCTGCAAGCGGTTTGGAGTTTGCGTTCGTAATTGGTAGTGGTTAGTGATTAGTGGTTAGTGATTAGTGGTTAGGGATTAGTGGTACCACGTCATTGATAGCAGGAATGATAGCCCCAAACGATAAGTAATGACGGTACCACGTCATTGCGAGGTACAAAGCAATCCGGCGTGCCTTTTCTCTGGATTGCTTCGTTCCTCGCAATGACGAATGCCCTGCCCGCCTGCTTTTGGATAAAAGCAGGCGGGCAAATTTAGAGTTGACAAAAACAAAGTTTGGAAATTCCGTATTACGCCTTCGGAGTATCGTAAACAATTTGCCGATGAAGAGAATAATAAATGAAAGAGACGGTGCGCACACCGTCTCTACATTTGCTCTCCCTCTTGGACTTGAACCAAGGACCCTCTGATTAACAGTCAGATGCTCTAACCGACTGAGCTAAGGAAGAATAATTTATCGCGTTTATTTCATTTTCGCGCCGCAAAGGTAGTAATAATTTTTGAAATAATTACTATCTTTGCACAAAAAAAATCAAAAAAAAAATTAAAATGAAGATTATCGGACTCGGAAACGCACTGTTAGATGTGCTTTTAAACCTTGATAATGAGGCTATTTTATCAGAGATGGGCGTCAAAAAAGGCGCTATGGAAATTATTGACGAAGCGCAGATGTTTGAGCTGCAAAAAGCGCAAATCGGACTAAAAAAGACGGAAGCTCCCGGTGGCTCGGTCTGTAACACGATGCGCTCGCTGGCGAAGTTGAACAGCATAAACAAAAAAGTTTGTGATACTGGCTACATCGGCAAAATCGGCAACGACCACGCGGCAAAAATCTATGCCGACGAGATTGCGAAGGTCGGCGTAGAAGCTTTTTTTGTGAAAACGACCGGCATTTCGGGCTGCTCAACAGTGTTGATTTCGCCTGACGGAGAACGTACTATGGCTACTTTTCTCGGACCGGCGGCGACGCTGGCTGACGATGAAATACCCGACAACATACTCCGCAACTATGACCTGATCTATATCGAGGGCTATCTGATAGCCAATGAACGGCTGTTTCTGCCGGTCGTCAAGCGCGCAAAAGCAATGGGATTGAAAATAGCATTAGACCTGTCAAACTTCAACATCGTGAACGCTTTCGGCTCGCTGCTGCATGAAGTAATACCGCAATATGTTGATATTCTGTTTTCTAACGAGAGCGAGGCAGAGGCTTATACCGGCTTACCCGCCCGTGAAGCTATTGAAGTCATAGCCAAAGATGTAGAGATTTCGGTCGTTACAATCGGCAAGGAAGGCGTTTTAGTGCGCTCGGCAGACAAAACCGTTCATCAGGCGGCATTAAAGGCCAACGTTATCGACACCACAGGTGCGGGCGATAATTTTGCGGCAGGCTTTCTGTACGGCTATTCAACGAACGCATCTCTCGAAAAATCGGCTTACATCGGCGCGTTGCTCTCGTCGAAAGTGATAGAAGTTGTCGGCGCCCGAATACCCGACGACAAGTGGCAGGAAATCAAAAGTCAACTGTCATCCGAAGATTAAACTGCCTGCCTGTCAAATAGTTAGGCACAGCATATTGTTGATTGAAAACGTCTGTTATCCAGTAATATGAGTTGGTATTGGGGATGCCGAAGAGGTTGAATGCGTCGATACCGAGCCAGATATTTTTGAAATAACGGAAAAAATTTCTGTCCATGATAGCGTCTTTACCGCCCGCAAGTTGGTACGAAAAGCCGATATCAACGCGGCGGTAAGGCGGGGTGCGCAACACAAACGATTCCCATCCCATGTTCGGAATCGTTACCGGCAAGCCCCCTACAAGCATTAAGCGCAGGTTAAGCATCGTCCGTTTGTTGCCGGGGAAATAATCCTGAAAATAAAGCGAGATGTTATACAGTTGGTCGTTTGGCGTCGGCACTGTCAAGGTATTGTTGATCGTTTGCCGCGACTTCATCAGCGACACCGAAAGCCATGAATCGGCGCCTTCGACAAACTCGCCGAAAAACTTCATGTCTATACCCGTCGAATAGCCACGCGCAATATTATCACCGTAGTATCTAATTTTCACATTATCAACGGTATATGGATTTATATTGTCTAACTTCTTGTAATACAGTTCGGTAGTAAACTTAAAATTTCTGCCGACGGCTTTAAATGTATAATCTCCGCCGAGAATGATATGTGTTGACTTTTGCGATTTGAGCTTGTCATTAAGGCGAATAACGTTGTTGCCAAAACCATCGTTTTCGGTTATGCGGAGTTCGCGATAAAACGGCGGCTGATAGTAAAGCCCTGTGGCAAAGCGAAATATGAGATTTTGGCGCGCCATAGGAATAAACCCTACCGACAGTCGCGGGCTGATTAGGATTTCGTTATTGTAATCCCAATAACTGCCCCTTACGCCGCCAGTAAGAGTAAACATGCCCTGTGGAGTTCTGAACTTAACAACATCCTGAATATAAGCCGAATACCTGCGGCTATCAAGACGATTATCGGAAAACAGATTGTAATAAACATTAACGGCAGAGCCGGTTTGCGGCAGGCTGTAACCGGAAGAATCGCGTATCTCCCACTCGCTGATACGGTCTATAAAGCGCTCATATTGAGCGTTTACGCCGAATTTGAGGGTATTGGCAACGTTGAGTTTTGCAATACCGAAAGCCCCGACGTTGGCGACGGTCGCGTTGAGACGGTTACGGGCATGTTCGTGGTAACTTGCGGCGCCGAGAGCCGACGTAATAACATCCGTTGTAGTGCCTGCTTCGGCGGCATTTTGAAGATAGACGCCGGTGATGTCGTAACTCTCCTCTTCGCTGCTGCCGAAAGCCGACGCTTGAATGCCGTACTGCACGTTTTCGGTTGCCGAGTGTTTGAGCGTCAACGACCCGAAAGCAGTCTGAAAGCGGTCGCGCTCCCTGCCTTCAAAGTAAACATCGAAAATACGCGGATTCTTAGCCGTGCCGAACTTTGTTTGGCGGTCGTGAGGAATAAAACGGTAATTGTTTAACGATACGTTGCCGAGAAAATCTATTTCCGTGCGTGGTGTTATACTGTATGTCATAAAAGTCTGAATATCAGTATAATCAGGGTTATATTCGGCATTAGTATCCATAGTATTCAGCAGCGAGCGGTTGGTTTTATAGCGAACACCCGTTACCTGCGTGAAATTGCGACTTGCGCTGCCGAGATAGATGCTGCCGCCTAACATGCTGGCACTCGCAGAACCCTCAAAATCAGTCGGTTTCTTGTATGTAATATCCAAAACCGAACTCATTTTGTCTCCGAAACGCGGCTCAAAACCACCGGCCGAAAACTGCACATTAGCAGTCATTTCGGGATTGATAAAGCTCAAACCTTCCTGCTGTCCCGACCGTATCAGCAGCGGACGAAACACTTCCAGCCCGTTTACATAAATTATATTCTCATCGTAATTGCCGCCGCGAACAGAGTATTGCGAACTCAATTCATTGTTGGTTGAAACGCCGGCGTATGTAACTATCAGACTTTCAATGCTTCCACCCGTCGGGTCGGGCAAAACGCGGATACGACCCGGATCAAGCGACTGCATCATATCGGTTTGAGTTCTCGACGCCTTAATTGCCACTTCGGTAAGTTCTATTGATGAATATGACATTTTTACGTTAAGTCTCATATCATCAGACAGTTGCGGAATAATACGCTCCGCTTTGTTGTATCCGAGACACGAAAAAACAAGCGTTATCGAATCGCGTTTGCCGACCGTGAGCGAATAATAACCCTTCTCGTTAGTTACAGCGCCGATAACAGTTCCTTTGACGCTGATGCCGACTAATTCGATGGGATTATTGTCTGGGTCGCGCACATTGCCGAAAATCTTTACACGCTTGCTTTCCTGTGCGTAAAGGGTTGAATACGTGAGCAGTATATATGTTATCGCTATTGCTGCGACGCGAATGTTCATAAAAACTTTATTTTAAGTAAGTAAGATTTTAAACGAAAAAATCGGGCAAAAAGTATAATCCATGCCGATTTTTTAACTTCTTATTTACCTATACAGAAAATTTATATGACTGATTATTAAACAATTACTTGTGTAGTGGTACAAATGAGGTACAAAAAATTTATCTGCATATAGAAATAAATATCAGTAACTATTGCACGGCGCAAAGATACAACTTATTTTGCAATAAGAAACTATAAGATTGAAAAACAGACAGGTAACAACAATAGAAACGGCGTTTTTAATGCCGTTTCTATTGTTGTTTATAAGTGCTTGGCGCAAGCCAAAGCACGAAAGAAGCCGCTTGCGGCGGCTTCTTAAGGTAGTATTTTCTTCAATCGAAGTACGAAATACAAACCAACAAGCAAAGCGACTGTAAGCAAAATCCGTCCGCACCATACTTGGAAATTTTGCCAACTCGACAATGGGGCTTTTACCTGTTTGATTACTTCGACAGGAAACGGAACGCGGATTGTATCGGTTTTGAAAATACTGTCCCTTACAATCTTATCACGGTACAGGTATTTGTATCGCTCAAAAATGAGCGTATCGCCCTTTTCTTTTACGAAAATTGAATCGTAGCGAAAAATTGAATC
>JAITHS010000249.1 GCA_031279875.1 Tannerella sp. | reverse complement strand
GATAAATGACTTCGAGGCTGTTGCTATTCGTAATGAGTGGCGCTACGACGACAACGGACGCCTTTCGGAGTACGGCAAAAATATCGGTGCGGAGCGCAATGCTGCTCGAATATCATACCTTTACGACGAAAACGGCAATCTGACGCAAGAGTTATACTTATCGCGCTCCGGAAACGGGTGGCGTGAAGCGGGTAAATATACTTATACTGCAAACGAAAGCGTATCAATGTATTATGCTGCCGACAGATGGATTACCGATGTGATAGTCAAAACCTCGTATGACATTGACGGTAAATTAGTTAGAACCGACTATTACAGCGCCGACGGCTCACGATTGCAGGCTTACTGCACCTATTTGTATGACGACGCTCAACCTGTTGCCACTATAACCGACATCATCAACGTATATCCAAACCCTGTTATCGATGAATGTGCGGTGAATGTTCCAGAAAGCCTTATCGGTCTGACAATCAGCCTGTTTGATTCTTACGGCAAGCAAGTTATAACAACTCTTGCCTCAAACAACCCCACTACAATTAACACTGCTTCCCTGCCCTCCGGCATTTATTATCTCAAAATCGGCAACTTAACAGGGAAAGTGATAAAGAAATAATAAATTAATTATATGAAAGAAAAAAAGAAAAAGGTAGTAGTAGCATTCAGCGGAGGATTAGACACATCCTATACGGTGATGTATCTTGCTAAAGATAAGGGTTTTGAGGTTTATGCCGCATGTGCCGATACCGGCGGGTTCAGCAAAGAACAACTGCGCAAAAATGAAGAAAACGCTATCAAACTCGGAGCAAAAGAATATGTTACTCTGGATGTTACGAAAGAATATTATGACAAGAGCCTGAAATACATGGTTTTCGGGAATGTGCTGAGAAACGGCGTCTATCCCGTTTCGGTATCGTCGGAACGCATTTTTCAGGGCATGGCTATAGCTCGATATGCCCGCGAAATCGGCGCTGATGCTATCGCACACGGCTCTACCGGCGCAGGCAACGACCAAGTACGTTTCGACATGACTTTCCTCGTCATGGCACCGGACGTCGAAATCATCACCCTCACGCGAGACGGCAATCTGACACGTCAGCAAGAGATTGATTATCTGAACAAAAACGGTTTTACAGCCGACTTTACAAAACTCAAATACTCATACAACGTCGGTATTTGGGGGACGTCAATATGCGGCGGCGAGATACTCGATTCTGCACAGGGGCTGCCCGAATGCGCTTATCTTAAACAAGTTACAAAGACCGGTAGCGAACAGTTGAGGTTAGAATTTAAGAAAGGCGAACTGCACGCCGTCAACGGTAAAGTGTTCGACGACAAGATCAAAGCCATTCAGGAAGTCGAAAGCATCGGCTCTGCGTATGGCGTAGGGCGCGAAATGCACGTCGGCGACACGATTATCGGCATCAAAGGGCGCGTAGGCTTTGAAGCGGCCGCTTCGATGCTCATTATCGGCGCACATCGCTTCCTCGAAAAATATACCCTCTCGAAGTGGCAGCAATACTGGAAAGATCAAGTGGCAAACTGGTACGGCATGTTTCTGCATGAAAGTCAGTACCTTGAGCCTGTCATGCGCGACATTGAAGCAATGCTTCGCGAAAGCCAGCGCAACGTTAACGGCACAGTCATCATCGAACTTAAACCCTTGACATTCTCGATGATAGGAGTTGAATCCAAAGACGACCTCGTAAAATCCAAACTCGGCGAATACGGCGAAACACAAAAAGGCTGGACGGCCGACGACGCCAAAGGCTTTATAAAAGTGCTTTCTACGCCGTTAAGAGTCTATTATTCAAATCATTCCGACGAGTTATGATAAAAACAGGTATTATTGGCGGAGCAGGATACACGGCAGGCGAACTTATACGCCTGTTAATCAATCATCCCGAAGTCGAACTCGTGTTTGTAAACAGTTCGAGCAACGCCGGCAACCGCCTTACACAAGTTCATGAAGGGCTTCACGGTGAAACGGATATGACGTTTACCAACAACCTGCCGCTCGACGAGATTGACGTCCTCTTTTTCTGCACCGCGCACGGAGACACACGCAAATTTCTCGAAACTCACAACATCCCGGAAGACCTGAAAATCATTGATTTAAGTCAAGATTTCCGCATCGCCGCCCCTACACACGAGTTCGTTTACGGTTTGCCCGAACTCAACCGCCGCGCTATCTGCAATGCCAAATACGTCGCTAATCCGGGCTGTTTCGCGACATGTATCCAATTAGCGCTCTTGCCGTTGGCTAAACACTTGAAACTCAACGCTCCCATTCACGTTCACGCCATCACAGGCTCGACCGGCGCGGGCGTCAAACCTTCTACTACGTCGCATTTCAGTTGGCGTAACAATAATATTTCAATTTATAAACCCTTTGAACATCAGCATCTTGCAGAGATACGTCAGAGCTTCACTCAATTGCAGAACAATTTCGCCGCCGAAATTAACTTTATCCCCGTTCGCGGCGACTTCACACGCGGCATCTTCGCCACCGTATATTTAGACCTCGACAATGACCTCACCGAACTGCAACATATCTACAATGAATACTACGACGACCATTCGTTTACCTTTGTGATAGAAGAAACGCCTGATTTAAAGCAAGTTATTAACACAAACAAATGTCTCCTGCACATTGACCGCATCGGCAACAAGACGCTGATAACTTCCGTCATAGATAACCTGTTAAAAGGCGCATCCGGACAAGCGGTTCACAACATGAACCTGATGTACAACCTGTTAGAGACGATAGGGCTGAATTTAAAGGCAAGCGGCTTCTGAATATTTTTTACGTTCTCGTATTATGGGAACCTCTAAAAATTGATTTTTTCGAGGCCTGCGACAGAGGAAAAAGCGGAGTTTACTGAAGTAAATGAGCATTTTGACGAAGGAGCAAAACGAAGAAAAAACAATTTTTCGAGGTTCCCTTATCTTAAAAGCGCTTTGGCATTGTCTATAGCGGCTTGGGTAAGGGTGGAGCCGCTTAACATGCGGGCTATCTCCGTAATACGCTCAGCGGCAGTGAGCAGGCGCAAGCGAGTAAGAGTGCGTATGGCGGTATCTTCCTTATAAACAAAGAAATGCGACTTACCTCTTGAGGCTATCTGCGGAAGGTGAGTAATAGTTATAACTTGCATTTGCGAGCCGAGTTCCTGCATAATGTCAGCCATCTTGGCGGCTATCTCACCGGAAACGCCGGTATCTATTTCGTCGAAAATTATAACAGGGAGGGCGGCGTAACCTGCTATCATCGCCTTGATACACAGCATCAAACGTGAAATTTCGCCACCGGAAGCCGTTTGCGCTACCGGTCGAAGAGGTTCGTTACGATTTGCAGCAAAGAGGAACGTAATGTCGTCCATTCCGTCGAAGGCAGGTTTCGGGCGCGCCGCAAAAGCGATGCTGAACTTACTGTTAGGCATACCGAGCAGGGTCATGCGGGCTGTGAGTTGCTCTTCTACGCAAGAGGCAGCCTTACGACGCAGGGCAGTGATTGCAGATGCTTTATTTACAAGATTTTCATACAATTCTTGCTGCCTGCGTTCCAAATCGGATATTTCATCATCAAAAGAATCTATCTCGTTGATTTTCTGCGCATAACCGTCGCGAATGTCAATTAATTCGCTTATTGAGTGAGCATTATGTTTCTGTTGCAGAGAAAAAAGCATCTGCAATCGTTGGTTTACAAACTCAAATCTTTCGGGATTAAATTCGATATCGTCCTTTAAAACGTCTGTTTCGCGTGCTATGTCGTCAATATCTATCAGTGCGGAATTGAGGCGTTCATAATAACCGTAAGACTTTGAATAACATGCTTTTATCTGTTTAAGGGAAGATAAAGCATCGTTTAG
>JAITHS010000119.1 GCA_031279875.1 Tannerella sp. | reverse complement strand
CGAATCCTTAACGCCCTGTATTCCTTCGATGGTCGTTATTCTGCTCATATCTAACCGTATAACCGGTGAAGGACAATAGTTCGGACGGTTCATAAATTCTTCGGCAAAAAGTCCTTTGAAGAGTTCTTTTTTGCCTGAAAACATGGCGTCGAACGTCGATACCGTCAGCGATTTACCGAAACGGCGCGGGCGAGCGTAAAAATATAATTTGCCGTTGTCGATCATATTAACCAAATACTCGGTTTTATCGACATAAAGATAATTTTCTTCGCGTATTTCATCGAAGGTCTGTATGCCTATCGGCAATTTTTTCGGTTTTGTTTCCATTTGTATAAAGTTTTTTTTGACACCCGCAAATGTACGATTTTTTTTTTGAATTAAAAAAAGTCAGTATCTTTGTACGACTAAATACAACTGATATGAAAAGATTTTTTTTATACATCGCATTGATAACCACCTGTTTGTTGTCATGTTCGGCGCCCCAAAATATTGCCGTTACACGCACCTTGGTAGTAAGTATCATTCAAAGCAGAGACTATGTCGTAGAAGCAGACTACATGTCGCCGATGCGCAGTGAAGGCGTACGTCATCTATCGACTTCCTATTCGCTTACTGTTCATGGAGATACATTGGTTTCCTATCTGCCATACTATGGTGAAGCATACGGCAACATGCCTTACGGCGGCGATGCGGGACTTAATTTTACCGCTGAAATTCTCGAATACAATTGTTCTTTTGATGACAAAGGGACGGCTTTGATAGAAATCAGAGTACGTAACGAAAACATCAATTACAAGTATCTTACGCAGATATTCAGTAACGGTAGCGCTTCAATAAGTGTCAATTCCGACAACCGTCAGTCGATATCTTTTCACGGCAAGCTCAAAACCGAAGGATACGACTTGAAACCGCAGTAATCATCTTGGGAATCATGTCATTTTTATTCCGACGGCTTCTGAAAATCTTTCGACGGCTTCAAAGCCTGTCGGCGCACCGGCCAATGACGATTGCCCTGTACGTTAACGCCCTCGTACGGTACCACGAAGTCCCGCAGGGACGACTCTTGATTGCGCCGACGCTTATAATGACGGACGTAAGCTCCAAACCACTTGCAGGGTTTAAAACCACTGCAAGGGTTTGGGGTACCGTCATCCCAACTCTCAACTCGTAATTTTTAATTCGTAATTCTTAATTGATCCCAACTTTCACTCCGACGCCGTTATTCAACGTTACGATATAGACTGCCGGAGGCAGTTTAATCTTTGTAAGTCCGGTAGTGAGGATCGTTTGCTGTTTGTAAAGCACGCCGTCGGCGGTGTAGATACGAAGGAGGTTGGATTGTTTGGCCGTTTCGCCATGAACTTCCGGTATGTTAACAAGCAGTTCTTTACCGGAAGCCCAAATCAACGGTGCGGCCTGCAACGATGGTGCGACAACAATTGCATTAGCGACATCATCCTTAATCAGGTGTTCAAACGTAGCTCGCAGCTCCACATGACCGTATATCAACAGCGTATCGTAGTTCATTATACCCGAAGCGGCGGGAATCACATCGCCGCGCATCGAATAATATTCCGGATGCGACCAGCCGACAAACTTATACCCTTCGTCGGGTACGATGAGCAGGCATGAACGAACAGAAGTGCTATAGTCAACTGCTTGCGGATCATGATTATATATCGAACCGCCGATACCTGCCGAAAATGTTACTACGGCTATGCCTGCGCCCTGATGATATGTTGCCGTATCGGTACGGACGCGCAAAGTATCGGAAGCCTGTATCCATGCGTGATTGACGAACAGCGGTTGCGAGGCTGCCGAACCGCTTTGAGGCGTCGCATGATAGGTAACGGTATAGTCGCCGTATTTCGGAATATTGCCGTATGACCAGTGCAAAGCCTTGCGATAAGGAGTGCCGGCGACAAGCGTTACAGAGTCGAGCGGAACAACATAAGGGCGTATATTTCCGATGGTATCGAGATATGCGGGCAGTGTGTCGCGGATAATCAGTTTGCCGTTGTCGTGCATATTAGCGTTCCACGCCTTAATTTCGTATTTGATACTGTCGCCGTAAAGCACTGCAACAGGATTGGAGTATGTACCGTTATGCTCAACGCTACGCAGAGAAGCGTTTTTCTTCATATAGAGCGACAGGGCAGGATTGATGGGAGTATAGACACTGTCGTTGTAATGACATTCGAGTTGAACCGGATATGTCGGCGTCAAACCGACGAAGCCCTTGTCGTTGAGCCTAACGATGAGTTTAACAAACTTGTTGGGCAAAACACCTACTTTTGTCGTTTTACACGTATCGCCGCCGGGAAATATTAAACCGACAACGCTGTCGGCCTTGATAAAGTTTGCCGCCGTAATCGTATCCCTGTAAAAAGCTATGTATGCAGGGTTTCCGAGCGGAGCGTCGCCGATATTCTCAAAGCAAACGGTTACGCTGACAGAATCGTCCGCACGTACAGCCGAACATGACGACATGTTGAAAACAGCATCAGGAGTGAGCCACAGCGGGTCGCCGTTGATGTTCAGAGGTGTTTGCTGTTGCAGAAAGTTATTGAAAGGCTGTTTGCCGTTTGGAAAGAATGTCGCAGGATTGAGCGGATAACGCGGGATGGTCAGGTCTTCATTCACGTTTACGGAGTTGTAGGCATACTGATTCCACACCTTGCGGGCAGGCGCCCATTTCGTATTCGTGCCGGATTTGTAAATGCGCATCGTTCCTTGTGTTGCATTGGCACCGGTACCGCCTACGGTTACAATTGCGGACTGTCCGTCGTTGTCCACATCCGCCACAACAGGATGTTCGAGGCCGGTTCCCGATTTGGCAGCATAAGTTCTAATGTCAGAAAAAGTTGAGCCGTTGGCTTTCATTATACGCAGGTCGCTTTCATCGCGGTAAATCAACTCGGCTACATTGTCCTGATTGAAGTCGAACAGTGTAATTCCCGTCGATCCCGAAGCGTCCACAACAT
>JAITHS010000087.1 GCA_031279875.1 Tannerella sp. | reverse complement strand
ATCTATCAGCGTTTTAAAAAGATTTGTTTTTTGTTTTTTCATCGGTCGTTTTTTTGTTTTTTCAGGCAAAGCCTCGAAGCTCCAAACCGCTTGCAGGGTTTAAAACCACTGCAAGGGTTCGTGGTACCGTCATCCCTATGCAAATAATTTTTAATTTACCCAAGTGTTCACTGGTTATCCAACGAAATCTGGATGCTTATGCCGTAATTGGAGTTAGAGGTTGGGTAGGCTGTGGAAGACACCAGAGGCTCGTTGATTTGGAGGTCGTAGAACGCTCGCAGGGTAACGCGACGGCTTGCTGTGTAGTCGGCTGAAAACTGTAACTTTGTTGAAATAGCGCCTTGTGTGGCCTGAGTGTAGTCTTCCTCGAATTTGCGCATCAGCGTCAAACCTTTGCTGTAAGTATAGTCGCAACGAACGGTCAAATCGTTGCTGAAATCACCTTTTTTGCGGAGTTTGAGTACTTTGTTAAATTCGGCGTATTTATATCCGAGACTAACGGTATAGTCATTTTTATAGACCTCTACCATCTGATAAGAAGATACGTTAAGGTTGATATTGCGGCCTTTCGACATTTTGATGCCCGCCGTAATGTCGTTGAGCAGAGTAGCATCGACGCCGAGCAGAGGGTTGAAGCCTTCGACAAACGATATTGTTGCAATTTCATAGCCCAGTGACGGTATCGGGGCGCCTGTTTCGGTATTGCCGATATACCCCAAATCGCCGCCCAGACCGGCATTAACGTAATTGAGATACGAACTGTAGCCGCCGATGCTGTAAACACAACTATATTTGTGATTCAGTCTTATTGATTTGAAATAGCGGTTTATCAGCGGTATTTGCAGCAAACCGTCATAAGAAGCATCCCAGTTAGGACGAATGTTAAAGATGGACGGGAATGCCGTCAGTTCAACTTTTTCAGGTTTACGGTTAGTGTAAGCGGCGAGGAAAGCTGGTATTATGATGTCGCTCGAATTGATACCCGGGCTGCCGTGTGACGGGTCGTAGCCGCTTTCGAGGTTAGGATAAATAGTACCTTCGAGGAAGCCGGAGTTAGGATAGCGCGAGCCGGCGTAGAGTTTGTTCATACGCGAGGCGATGACATTACGATAGTTTAACATTTTTTCAAACACATCCGATTTGTAGCCTTTGCGTGCATCGCCGGAGCCTGCAAAAAAGCCACCCAGACCTATCGTAGTCATGGAAAAGTTGCCGGTACGTGTTTCGGGCATTCCCGACGACATAAACTGTATCTCCGTATCGCGTGAATCGGAATGACGTGCGTCGAAGTTGATTTTCAAACCGTTAAGAGGCTCCAAGTCGGCTCTGAAAGTAATATTTTGCATGTGATTGACAAGCGCCGGCGTTATGTTGTCGGAGTTACGGACGAGCCATCCGTTATCGGAATAATCATATATAAAGTCCTTATTAACAGCGCCGAAAGCAAAATCCCACCCCGGCGCTCTACCGCCGGCAGTAGAGCCTTGTCCGAACCAGTTGCCGATATTCGGCATAAAGCCCGGCACATACATTCCGTCGGAAACGGTATAGTTAAAAGAAATACGTCGAAGCATAGTAGAAGCCTTAACGCTAAACTCCTTTAATTTGTAGGCAAACGATTCTTCCTGTATTGTAACCGGCGTAATTTTCAAAATAAGGGATACCGAATCGCGATTTGTTATTGCTATGCGCGCATAATCGAGAGCTTTGTAATCAACTTTGTAACGCTTGGTGCTGTCGTCGGCTCTGCGGGCGCGTATTGATACTTTTTTAGTCAGCATATTATGCTGCACGATAGTATTGCTGTCGCGGTTGAGAGTTATCGTCATTTCGAGCGTCTTTGGTTTAGGCGGTTTAGGTGGTGGCGGGGACTTTTTATCGCGACTGTTTTGACTGTTTATCAGGCTGTTACGCTTGGCGGTGGCTTTTTGGAGCGTTCGTTTTATAAACTCGTTCTTGTTGTAGAGCGTCATCAGGTTTAAAGCGCCTTGAAACTGTATTTGTCGCTGGTTTTTGATTGAATTGCCGAGATTGGTAAATTCGTCGATAAAAGCGCCTTTTTCCCAATTGTAGGTAGCGGTATATACGGCACTGCCCGTAATCCAGTCGAGGAAAGGTATTTGTGAAAACGAAGGAGTATAATTAACCGTCATCGACTGATTGTAAAGGAGCGGCGTTCCCATGTCGGCGATACTTTTCATCACCGTATCCTTCCAGCGTTCGTAATCGTCGGGATTGAGTTCGCGGTTAACTTGCAGATAACCCTCTTCAATACGAGCATTTGTGCCGGAAGTAAACATCATGGTAACGTTTGAAAGCGGGTTCCACCGTATCTCGAAATCTCTGTTCCAGAGGAAATTTTGGCTAAACGAAACGGGAAAATCATTCTGTGCGCCCAAATCGTTGAGGTCTCGAAGTTTTATTTCATAATAATCGTGATTAAAATCGTTGCGGAAAGTCAGTCCCGACGGCAGATAGCCGATAGCCAGCGAGTTGAGATATTTTGTAATAAACGACTTGCCTTTGAGCGATTTAAACGGCACAATAGGCTTCACGAAAGGGTTGTAGGAATAGTCGAGATTGGCACGGAAATTGCTGGTCGTTTCGTATTCCGTCTCCGGGTTTTTCCTTGTTTCGGAATTTGACGAATATGCCATCGTAAAATTGGCGGGGTCGTAAGGCATTGGCGTCTTACTGCGAATATCTAATCGTATGTTGTTGAGAGCCATTGCTTTAGTAGTATATGTATCGTTCGAGAAATTACGTATTGAATCTTTGCCTGCCCGTGTTGTTTCGTTGTCGATTGACCGTTGCAGCAAAATATCTCTGTCAATGGGATTATAAAGCGGCGAAAAAGTCTCTTTGGTAAAAGCATAATAAAGCGGTAGAGATATTTTGACCTTTTCGGGGAATAATTTGCCGAGTTGAACAGTCGTAGTGATGCTGTATTGCGAGTGGTCTTCGATGCTGCGTTCCGAAACCGACTGTTCGATAGTTCCGAAGCCTGCCGTTACGATGTTGCCGGTAGCGTTGATGACGGCAAAATCCGACAGATTAAGGTTCATATTAGCATTTGCAGCCCATCCGCCCGATTCATCGAAACCGGTAGTTCGTAACTCATTAATCCATATTTCGGCGCTTTTGATGTCTTTGGCGTTGTTGCGGATGCCGACCATAATAACTTTCACTTCCGACAAAGTAGGATTGCCCACCACGCTAACGGTGTTATGGGTATTATCGGGGTCATATTCCGAATAAACGCTGTTGTAGGTAACGCCGCTTTCGGCATTGCTTTTGGCGCTGTTGCGGCTGAGTTTCAGGTTGGTAAGTGTTTCGAGATTGATATTCATCATGTTATCGGCAGGCCATACCTCGTTGCGGTCGCGACTGCCGTGCGGGGTCAATGTGAGCGGCACTTCATATTCGTAATAGTTGTTTTTGTAGTCGGAACCGAGCCTGATAAACACCGAAACATCACCGTTTGAAAGGTCGGTAATATCGTCTGTAAGGGCTTCGGCGTGGACAAACATTTGCAGGCGTTTAAACCGTCGCAGGTCGAAATAAGTAGTCTTGTAAATTGCTTTTGCGTCTTGTGCGGCGAGGTTTGTAACTTTCAGAGAAAGAGACTGTTCGTTTTGTTGGCGCAGTTGCGGCTGGCTGGGGTCGGTAATACGTGTAACGCCGGGCGGAAGGACGTAGTTGACAGGTTCGCGGTTGCCGTTTTCTTCGATATTGACGGTCGCAATAGCAAGGGTTGCGTCGGTTGAGGGCAATGCTCCGGGCTTGTTGAGTGTCTGCTTATAAGGCCGCCATTCGCCGCGTACAAGGGCAAATTTTCCAAAACGAAGTATGGTAGTTTGCTCAAAATCAGTCATATACATTCTCATAAACCGTATTGAGCTAAAATCGGCTATCGTACCTGTTTTGCCGGTATATTCGGAGATTGGAATTTTAAACTGATACCATGACACTTCCTCTCGCGTGCCGTTAGCGAGCCTGACGCTCGTTGTGCGCTTGTCAACGATATAGTTTGAACCTACAACCATGTCTTTTGGACGTATCGAAACTCGGTAGGAGAAATATTTTTCGTTCTCATTGAGCGTGTTATCCATGTTAAAATCTTCTACATCGGGCGTCATTTTCGACGATGTACCGTATGTTTCTCTTGTTTCGGACGCTTCTTTGGAGTTGCCTTCAACGCCGTTGTAATGTTTGTAACGTGTCAGAATATCAGCCTGTTGCTCGTCATAATCATAACTGCGGAAATAGCCGAAATCGTCGCCCGCAGGGTCGTTGAGCGGCGAATATTTGTCGGCCTGCATCATGGTCAGCGTCTCCTGATTGAGTTTGGATTTCAGTCTATCGACATATTGCAGATAAGCAGGAAAAGTATGCTCTTCGGCAGACGAAAGTCCGTTGAAACCGACGTCTTGAAGCGGTCTTGCGCCGGCAGTATTGTCGAAAGCATAGACGGTGCTTTGCTGCTTCGGCACTTTTCCCCAAACGGTAGTATCGACGGCAGAGAGGTCGCCGTTGACGGGCAAACCGTTTTCAAAAAATTTCTTTTCATCACGCAGAATATCTTCCGAAATCTCGCCGAGATTGAAATACAGATGACCACCTTTGCTGTCCGGCTCGTAGATAAACGGGTCCATAATCCAGAACTCAATATACTGTACGTTAGCGAGTTCAAAATCGGTCTGGTCGAGGCTTCTCATCATGCCGCCCCATCGTTGTTCGGGATTTTGCAGTGAGCCGTCGGGATTGATTTTGTCGGCATCAAGGTTATAGGGGCCTCTCTCCGTCGGATAATAAGCTAAATTTAAGACATTCAGATAGTTATTATCGCTGTAAAGCAAATCGCGGTTAGGAAACAGTTCTTCCGACAGCACGGCACGGACGTAATGGTTCGACAAATCGTCGTTAGTCATATATGACGGTCGGAGAGATGAATTTCGTCGTGTAAAAAGCCCGTCGATATAGTACCACGACAGCAGAGCGCGGTTTTTGCCGTAGTCGATATTGTTTGTCAGCGTGGCTTCGGGAAATAGCGGCGAGCCGTTAAGATTGTCGGTCGGAGCGCTCGACAAGTTCCAGAAATAAGGATTTTGAAGGTCTATTTCATTTTGTGTAGATTCAAAATCATCGAGATAAGAATATTCGCCGACGTATTTGTTTTGATAATGACCGGCGATAAGTTTGGCAAACTCGGCGTTGACCGAGAGCGAACTCGGCTGTGAAAGTTGCAGTAGCGGCAGTTTGTCGAACATGTTTGTAAGCCATTGACTTTCTGTTTTATAATCAAAATTTAATCCGAGCATAGTATTTTTCACCGATTCGTCGCCGAACGACGGTTTTGTCATCATCGGCATCTCCGAAAGGTGCATGACTGTACCGCCGATGTTGAAGTTTTTCGAGAGTTGATAACTTATATCCGCACCCAGAACGGTTTTGCGCTGCATACTGTTCATCGACTGATTTTCAGACGAGACGTCGATTTTGGCATTGCTTGAAATCAATGCGTCGTTGAGGATAGTAATTATTCCTCCGTCGTAATTGACAATATAATCAACGTTTTCGGTCAGAATAACGCCGTTTGCCCTCACCACAACAGACCCCCGCGCAACATTTCCCATGCTGCCGATACGTATCACATTCGATTGTGAACCCGAATATTTGCCTTTCATCAGGAACTTGTTTTTTTCGGCTATTTGCTTGGCATAAGTCATGGTCGAGTCGTAAAGTTCCTGATAAACATACTTGTCGGCGATGGCGTCGTTGCCGATTGTTTTACGCAGATGCTCGCCAA
>JAITHS010000382.1 GCA_031279875.1 Tannerella sp. | reverse complement strand
GCAAGTAGATTTTGCCAAGTGCATACATCCACGAGCCATACTTTTGGTGGTAATACTCAAGCGGTTTAAGCAACCGCACCAGCGCCACCCCGCATTCGTGCTTTAATTGTTCCATTTTTGCTCTTAAATCGGGTGCGAAAGTACAACTTTTTTTTGAGATAGCAAAATTTTTCAACAAAAATTTTAGAAAAGGTGCAGTTATATAGGAATAAATTCGCTATGGAATGGAAACGCATTTCGGAAATACTTGTGAAATAGGTATATATCGCCATTATTTTGGGTGTTTGTTTGGCGAAATTTTAATCATATATCCTTAATTTTAAACGGATTAAAGGATACATTGTTGTCGTAGGCGTCGCTGCCGTCGATTTTCTTGACGTAACGCACTACCTGAATCGTTATCGGCAAAATGATAATCTCGTAAAGCGACTTAAGGGCTGCCTGCGTACCGACCATCAGCAACAGTTCTTCCGTCGGAATTATACCGCCGAAAGCAATCGGAAAAAAGATGAGAGAATCGGCGCTTTCTCCCGCAAGAGTTGACACAACAGCACGAAGTGAAAAATCCCGCCCATGAGACGATAATTTCATCCTGCTCATCACGTAAGCGTTGATAAACGAACCGACCAGAAAGGCGCAAAGGCTGGCGACAACGATGCGGGGCGTCAGACCGAAGATGTAGTTAAAACTATCGCCTCCCTCCCAGAAAGGGGCTGACGGCAGCATTATCGACAGTTGCACAAAGCCGACGACAATAAAATTCATCGCAAAGCCGCACCATATAATAAGTCGCGCCTTGCGAAAGCCCCAAACTTCCGAAATACAGTCATTTAAGATGTAAGATACTGGAAAGACGAGCAGACCTGCGGTAGAGGTAACAGGTCCGAGACTGATGATTTTGGTTTCCAGAAAGTTGGAAACAATCAAACAAACAACAAATAAAATGCCCGTAATCATGAACGGGACAGAAACCGTTTTCTTCATAAACTTGTTTTTAAAGTGGTTATCAAGTACACTGATAAAATTTTCGGGCGCAAAAGTAATCAAAAATTTTAATATATCAAAATATTATTGTATTTTTGCGGCCAAATTTTTAAAGAATGCGGATAAACGAAGAAGAAATGAAACGCCAACTGCACGATCCTGCTACCCGGCGGGCGGCGTTTACCGACATAGTCAACGCTTACAGCGAAAAGTTGTACTGTCAGATACGTAAGATGGTGCTTTGCCACGACGACGCCAACGATATTCTGCAAGACACCTTTCTTAAGGCATGGACTAATCTCGACAATTTCAGAGGAGATGCAAAAATCTCTACATGGATGTACAAAATCGCTGTAAATGAATGTATTACATTTCTCAATCGACAACGTGCCATCAACAATGTGCCGTTAGACGATACCGACGTATATTTGCTCGACACACTTAAAGCCGACGATTACTTCGACGGCGACGAGTTGGATGTCAAATTGCAGGAGGCGATACTGTTATTGCCTGAAAAACAGCGACTTGTATTCAACATGAAGTATTATGAAGACATGAAATACGAAGACATGTCGGAGATACTCGGAACGTCGGTAGGCGCATTGAAAGCGTCATATCATCATGCTGTTAAAAAAATCGAAACATTTTTAACAAAAGATATTTAAACCATAGCGACATATAAAAGTCTAAATATTAAAAATACAAAAAAGCTATTATGACGGAAGAAAAAAATACATTAGATGAACTGTTGAGCCGGAATCCTTTTCGTGTGCCGGAAAGATATTTTGAAGAGTTCACAGCCAATATGATGAGCCGTTTGCCGGAGCAGGCGGGCGAGCAACCGACGGCGAAAGTTATCCCTCTGTTAGCCCGCATCAAGCCGTTGCTCTATTTGGCAGCCGCTTTTACGGGCGTTGTCATCCTCTTTAACGTCTTTAACGGCATTGCTACGCTCAATAAAACCACCGATACTATGCCGGAAGCGATTGTGCGTACATCAGTAGTAGGCGAGGCCGACGATAACGAAGAGTTTTTCGACTACCTTAAAGATCTGTACTCCGAAGATTGTACGGTATCTTATATTAACGATTATGTTTATAATTAGCAAATTACAATGAAAAAGTCTGTTTTTTATATTATATGTCTGTTTTTGTTTGCGGCGTCGGTTTCGACGATTAAGGCACAGTCGCCCGCGCAAACACCAACACAAACGCCCGTGCAAACGCCCTTGCAGCCGCAAGACAAACAGCATCAGCGAGGCGAGCGCAAACCGTTTGACAGAGAAGCCTTTTTTGCCAAACGCAACTGCTATATTGCCGAGAAGATGGGTCTGACGACCGAAGAGACGGCAGTATTCTTCCCGATGGAGAACGAACTGATACAAAAGAAGTTTGAAGCCGGTCGCGAGTGCTTCCGTCTTGAACGTGAGATGAGGAAGAAAGAAAATAAAACCGAAAAAGACTATCAGATATTGCTTAAATGTCGAGAAGACAGCAAGTCAAAGCGCGATACATTAGACCGCAAGTATCTCGAAAAATTCAAGAAAATACTAACCGCAGAGCAAATATTAAAATACCAGAACGCCGACCGCGAGTTTTATGACCGCGAAGTAAACGACAAAACACCGTAAATTCATTTAAAAAAAAACTTTCAAAAGATTTGCAAAAAAAAAAACACAAATAATTTGGAAATGTCGAAAAAAGTTTGTACCTTTGCAGCCCGTTAAAAGAAAAAACGGTCTTTAATATCGCGGGATGGAGCAGTGGTAGCTCGTTGGGCTCATAACCCAAAGGTCGCAGGTTCGAGTCCTGCTCCCGCAACTTCCGGTCCTGTAGTTCAATGGATAGAACGGAAGTTTCCTAAACTTTAAATCGGGGTTCGATTCCCCGCGGGACTACAGCCTTTGAGTAAGGTTAACAATTCATACCATAAGCCTTTTATAGTTTCATTAATGATACCATGTTATATTTTTCCTTTTATTTCGTTATGTAGATGAATGGACACTGAAAGATTTAAAAACGAAATCATTCCTGCGCGGGCTAAGTTGCTCTTGATGGCTGTCAAGTTGCTCGGAGATACGGACGACGCCGAAGACGCGGTTCAGGACACTATG
>JAITHS010000324.1 GCA_031279875.1 Tannerella sp. | reverse complement strand
ATTTTTCCCAGCAATGACTTTGGAAAAATGTGGTATCTATTAAATTTTGAGGATTTATCATTGTAATCGCACATGTTTCTTTGGGTGCCCATATTCCTTTCGTCTGATAAAATGCCGTTGATTTCAACTCAAAGCCCAATCCATTTGGGGCTTGCTTATTTGATTAATACGTTTTATTGTCAAATCAATATATTCTTTTTCAATATCGATCCCAATATATTTTCTGTTGCCGACAATTTTTGCCGCTATGCCTGTTGTGCCACCACCATTGAACGGATCAAGAATCAACGAGTTATCATTAGTTGAAGATATAACGATTCTTTTTAAGAGCGCTAATGGCTTTTGTGTTGGGTGTTTACCTAATATTTTTTCATCAGGCGAAGGGGTTGGAATACTCCAAACACTCCGCATTTGTTTATCCGGCATTTTCATTTTATCTTCTTTAAAAACACCTGTTTTCATCTTTTCGTAATTAAAGATATGCTTTGCCTTTTTCTCTTTTTTTGCCCAAAGTAATGTCTCGTGACTGTGAGCAAAAGTAGTGCAGGCAAGATTTGGTGCGGCATTTGGTTTAAACCATGAAATATCATTAAGTATGTGAAAATTGAGTTTTTGCAAAATATATCCACATTGATAAATACTGTGATTTGTTCCGCTAATCCAAATTGTTCCTTCCGGTTTCAAAATTCTGCGACATTCCGTAATCCACATTTCGTGAAATTCGACATCGTTCTCAAAACCGTTGCTTTTATCCCATTTACCTTTATCCACGATCACCATTTTTCCGGCATGACATGTAACTCCGCCGTTGGAAAGATTGTAAGGCGGATCGGCAAAAATCATATCCACGTAATTGTCCGGGAAACGCGACATAACCGATAAACAATCATCATAATACAGCGCCGTATCGGTCGTTTTATAAACAGGATTAATGCTTCTTAGCACTTTGTCACCGGCAATGTACGCTATTAACGGCTCCATCACCATATCGGGTTCTCGTTCTGTTATTTTGTAGTCTATCATATTTTTATAGTTTGTTCTGCACATTAACAGGCGTCTTGTTTCCGCCAACTACCGTATATTTGCTATCGACATGATGTCGGCAAAAACGCCGGCGGCAGTAACATCGGCACCAGCGCCGTAGCCCTTGATAATCATAGGATAATCGCGATAACGCTCGGTAGTAAGCATGATGATGTTGTTGCTGCCTTCGAGATCGTAGAACGGGTGCCGACTGCCAACCTCAATCAGTCCTATCTCGCATTTACCGTCGGTCATTTTAGCCACAAAGCGAAGCCTTTTGCCGTGAGCATCAAGAAGTTTGCGTTTTTCTTCAAACTCACCGTCAATTGAAGGGATTTGTTTGCGAAAATCTTCCGGCGAGCCGTCGAAATATTTGTCAGGGATAAACAGATTAGTCTTAACATCCTGTTGTTCAACAATATAACCGGCTTCGCGGGCAAGGATAACGAGTTTACGAAGCACATCCTTACCGCTCAAATCGATACGCGGGTCTGGTTCGGCATATTTGGCTTCGACAGCCATCCCGATAGCGCGGCTCATCGGAACAGTCTCGCTAATAGTATTGAGAATAAAATTCAGCGAGCCTGACAGGACGGCTTCAAAGCTGATGATATGGTCGCCGCTGTTAATCAGGTCATTCATCGTGTTGATGATAGGCAGACCGGCGCCGACGTTAGTCTCAAACAGGAATTTGATACCCCTTTTGCGTGCTGTTTCTTTCAGCAACAGGTAGTTTTTGTACTCCGACGAGGCGGCGATTTTGTTTGCCGCCACTATCGAGATGTTGTTGTTGAGCAGTGTTTCGTAGAGGTCGGCAATTTTTTCGCTTGATGTGCAGTCCACAAACACGGCGTTGAAGATGTTCATTTTCAGGATTTCGTCGCGCAGAATGGTCGGCGACGAGTCTATTCCTTTGGTTTTGAGGTCGTTGACGTATGTTATGAGGTCAAGACCTTCACGTTTCATCATCAGCCGTTTGGAGTTGGCGATGCCTACAACGTTGAGTTTCACGCCGTTCTGCTTCATCAGTTTCTCCTGCTGGCGGTGTATTTGTTCTATCAGTTGACCTCCTATCGTGCCGATACCTATTATAAACAGGTTCAGCATCTTATATTCGGAGAGGAAAAACGAATCGTGAATAGAGTTAAGCGCTTTACGGAGAAATTCTATTTTGATGACGAAAGATATATTTGTTTCGGAGGCGCCTTGTGCACAGGCTATTACGCTTATGCCTGCGCGTCCGAGAGTGCCGAACAGTTTACCTGCGATGCCGGGTGTTCGTTTCATGTTTTCGCCTACGATAGCCACCGTTGCGAGGTCGCGTTCGGCTATCATGTCGTCGATTTCGCCGCGTGCCCTTTCGGGGGCAAATTCACGGTTGAGTACTTCGATAGCGAGATCGGCGTCTTCGTTTTTAACGGCAAAAGTAGTATTGTTTTCGGAACTTGCCTGCGAGACCATGAAAACGCTGATACCGCTCTCTGCCAAAGCACGAAATATCCTGTAATTCACGCCTATAACACCTACCATGCCAAGCCCTTGAACGGTTATCAAACAAGTATCGTTGATAGAAGATATTCCTTTGATAATGGCGCGGTTATTATTGTTTAAAGCATTTACGGGCGCTTCGTTCGAGATAAGCGTACCGGGCGCTTCGGGATTAAACGTGTTGCGGACGCGGATAGGGATGTTTTTATGAAAAGCGGGATAAATAGTGGGGGGATAAATCACTTTCGCTCCGAAATTACACAGTTCCATTGCCTCCGTAAAAGTCAATTTATCAATAACATACGCTGAGTTTATCACTTTCGGATCTGCCGTCATAAAGCCGTCAACATCTGTCCATATTTCGAGGATAGAAGCGTTGAGAGCGGCGGCAAGTATTGAGGCGGTATAGTCTGACCCGCCGCGTCCGAGATTTGTTATCTCATCATTGTCCATACTCGAAGAAATGAAACCCGGCACGAGAGCCACGTCGGGAAGTGTCTCAAAAGTGCTACGGATAAGAGAGTTAGTTTGCTTAAAATCAACTACATGCCTGTTAAACTGTTTGTGTGTTTTGATAAAATCGCGAGCGTCATAGAGGCGTGCGTTTGTGATGACCGTCGAGACGATAAGCGACGAGAGCCTTTCACCGTAACTGACAATAGTGTCTGACGTTTTGGCAGACAGGTCTTTAATCAAAAACACTCCGCGCAGGATGTTTTCGAGTTCTTCAAACGTATCGGACGTCGTTTTTATCACTGCCGAGCGTTTGTTGTCAGGCACAACTCCCTCAATAACAGTATTATGTCGTTCCCGCATGGCGGCATATTCCGTTTGCCAGGCATTGTCGCCCGAAGATGCAAGTTTAGATGTCTGCAACAATTTGTCGGTAATGCCGCCAAGCGCCGACACTACTACGATAACAGGCTCGTTTTCAGCCTCTACAATCTTTTTGACATTCAAAATGCTTTGTACGGAACCGACAGAGGTTCCACCGAATTTCAGTACTTTCATATTAGTATATAATCGTTTTGGGGCTGCAAAATTACAAAATAAATTCCTTAAAACAATAATAATAATTTTTTTTTGTACCTTTACAGTTTGAAAACGATATTTTAATGATTTGAAAACGATATTTTAATACAAAAATGAAGAAATATAACTTTGACGAAATAACGGAGCGTCGCGGAACGGACTGTCTCAAACACGATTGTATAGAGCAACGTTTCGGGCGCGACGATTTGTTGCCGCTATGGGTGGCGGATATGGATTTTAAGACGCCGCCGTTTATTATCAAGGCGCTGCAAGACCGCCTTAAACATCCTGTTTTCGGCTATACGTACCCATCTGAAGGCTATTACGACAGTATCATCAATTGGGTAGAGAAACTTCACGGCTGGAAATTGCAGCGCGAATGGCTCAACTCCATGCCGGGGATTGTGAAAGGTATTGCTCACGCCGTCAACAGTTTAACGCGCGAAGGGGATAAGGTAATAATTCAACCGCCGGTATATCATCCGTTCCGGTTAGTACCTCACGGATTGAAGCGCGAAGTAGTATATAATCCGTTGAGGATCAATGCTAATGGCGAGTATGAAATGGATTTTGACCACCTCGAAAGTATCATCGACCGCAAATGCAGGCTGTTTATACTTTCAAACCCCCATAATCCGGCGGGAATAGTGTGGAAAAAGGAAACGCTGCAACAGTTAGCGAAGATTTGCTTCAAATACCGCATTCCGGTTGTGTCGGACGAGATACATGCCGAGATGGTTTACCCCGGTTATACTCATCATCCTTTTCCGACGGTTTGCGACGAAGCGATAGCGTGCAGCCTCACTTTTATGGCTCCAAGCAAGACGTTTAACATCGCCGGCGTCATAGCGTCTTACGCCATAGCGCTGAATCAGAGTATCAGACGTGCGTTTTTCGGTTATATTAATGAGGCAGAGTTTAACGAGATGTCGCTCTTTTCGTATATCGCTACTACCGCCGCCTATACGAAAGAAGGAGATGAATGGCGTCGTCA
The DNA here is from genome assembly GCA_031279875.1 of Tannerella sp. Taxonomy (GTDB): domain Bacteria; phylum Bacteroidota; class Bacteroidia; order Bacteroidales; family Tannerellaceae; genus Tannerella. Next base: position 172 of record JAITHS010000324.1, on the reverse strand, counting down.
AATGATTGATTATGTGCATGATAATGTGATGTTTACAGATGCTTTTCTGAAAGAGCATATTCCTCAAATCAAAATGTATATGCCTAATGCGTCGTTTTTGGTGTGGCTTGACTGCCGGAAGCTCGGTTTGTCGCAAATAGAACTTAACAACCTGATTGTCAACAAAGCCAAG
>JAITHS010000297.1 GCA_031279875.1 Tannerella sp. | reverse complement strand
ATACGAAGTGTCGTCCCATGCGGGACTTGACGAGGAGGATATTGCGCTCTCCGTACACTGAAGTGTACGGTTAATAAAGTAAAGTCCCTGCGGGACTCGCTTTTTCGAAACTGTTCTATTTTGTTTATTTGTCATCCCTTAAAACCACTGCAAGGGTTAAAAAAAGTAACTTATTTCGCCGTTGTCAATTCCCAGTTGTCCGTTCTGAACGGCGAGGCGGGCAGTCCGGCGGCATTTGTCAGGTCGGCTTCCGGATATGTATCCCAAGCATAACGTACTGCTACGGGAGTTTTTACTTTATCGCTGCTGACTGTTATCTTGTCGCCGTTGATTACAGCCTTCGCCCAGTAGAACTTCTTGTCGGCTCCTGCTATCGTAAAGCCCTGAATATAACCGTATTTATTCTTACTGCACATTCCGTTGGCATGTGTGAAAGTAAGGATAGCCTTATCGCTTTCGATTTTCAAGCTTTCGTATTCGGGGCCGGAATATTCGATATCTTTACCGTAAGTCTTGGCTAAAGCGTTGAGAGCAAGGCGCAAACCTACATCCTGTTTGTTCTTCGGATGGATGTCATAAGGGTCGCCGATGTCTATTGTTACAGCCTCGCCGGTGTTAGGTAACGATAGCGTTTGATGTTGCGCCTCTCGCAGCTCTGCCCATGCGTTATCTGTCGGAGTATCAGCCGATTTGGCTAACGAACGGTTCAGGTCGGGCTTGTGAGTGATAAAATTAGCCAGCTGCACGAAATAGAACGGCATATCAGGCTGGTTCCAAACCCTGCGCCAGTCGTTTATCATATTGGGAAACAGCGTTTTATACCTCTGTGCCATTCCGGCATTATGCTCGCCCTGATACCATATAGCACCTTTGACGGGATAAGTAATGAGGGGCGAAATCATTGCGTTATAAAGCAGTGAAGGGAACTTGTTCGGATTGTCAAGGTCTTTTCTCGAAGCAAAATCGGGACTGTTGACAGCCTTCATCTGTTCGGCATACTGCGGCATTGTATTCATCGTTTCGATAGTCGTCCACGTCTCAACACCTGTACCGCCCCAATTTGAATCAATCAGACCAATCGGTATGTTCAATTCCTTGAATAATTTGCGTCCGAAGAAATATCCTACGGAAGAAAATTCCGGTATTGAAGTCGGGCTGCATTCTTTCCAACCGCTCATTTTTACGTCCAATTGAGGAATGCCCGCTATCTGATTTGGTACTACTAACAGTCTGATATTAGGATAGTTAGCTTCCGATATTTCTTTCTCATAATCGTTTATTTTCCCCCATCCGGCGAGTGGCATCTCCATGTTTGATTGTCCTCCGCATACCCAAATATCGCCCGAAAGTATGTTGCCAAACTCAAAACTGTCGGTTTTGCCTTTTATTGTCAGGGTATAAGGACCGCCGACAGGCAACGGTTTGAGATTGATTTGCCATTTGCCCGATTTGTCGGGTTTCGCTTTGCCTGTCTGACCGCCGATATTGACCGTAACAGTTTCTCCTTGAGCGGCAATGCCCCACAATTTAACCGGCGCCTCGCGCTGAAACATCATATTGTCGGAAACATAATGCGGCAGTTTGACGGTTGAAAGCGCTTTTTGGGCGTATTTCACGCACTTGATAACTTCTTTCACGGGGTCGGAATCTTTCGGCACACCGTATTCGAGTTCGATGTCAAAATAAATAGGGTATTTTTCTTTTTGGATACACTGAAGTATCTCGGCAACAGGCGTTTGTCCCTGTCCCCACGAGCGGTTTTCCCCGCATTTCTCTTTCTCTGTCGGACCGGTCTTGTCTTTGGCGTGAACGCTGATGATGCGGTCATGATACTGACGGATAAAATCGCACGGATTCTTGCCTGTAACGCCGTAATAATGACCGAAGTCGAAGTTAAGCGCGACAGCCTTGCTTACGGCAAGGATGGGGTCGTAACTGAAGCCCGGCTCGCCCGGCTGACAGTGGTTGTGGAAGATGATGTGCGATTTGTGTTTCTCGGCAAACGGAGCAAGACGTTTTGCCTTGTCGAGCGACACTTCGGTCGTGATGCCGACAGCACCAAGCGTGTTTGCGACCTTGAAAGCATAGTCGATTTCTTCGTCGGAGCCGAAAGTTTCGAGTTTGAGAATGTGGATCTTAACGCCTTTAGCATCGAACATCTTCTTGATTTCCTTAAACTTGTCCATGCTTGCCGATACTCTCCACTGCTTTTGGGCTTCACGCTCGCGCGGCAGTCCGGCGTAAGCCTCAACAGCACCGCCCATCAACTCTACCGAACTGATGCCCGACTGCACAATGTAGTCAAGGGTAGCCTGAATCGATTTGTCGGGCATATCCCTGTAACTGTAGGTTATGGCGCCAACTTGGACGCCGTTAAACTTGGAGTTGGGCTTCACGGGCTTCACAGATTCCACAGGCTTCATTGCCGAGTGTGCCGTACCAACTCCCAAACAAGCGAAAATAATCGCTAAAACATTGAATAAAAACAGTTTACGCATAATATTTAAATTAAATTTCACTAATAAGATTTTCATTTTCGTGTTTGATGCAACGCGGGTTTTCGGGGTCGAAAAGCATGGCGGTACAGATACAGTATTTACGTTCGGTGCGTGCCAGAATGTCGTTGTTGACGCACCCATTGCAGCCCCGCCAAAACGATTCGTCGTCGGTCAGATTGGCGAAAGTAACCGGAATATAGCCCAGTTCGGTGTTCATCGTCATAACAGCCTGTCCCGAAGTAAGGCTGAACAGTTTGGCTTTAGGCCATCGCAGACGCGCACGTTGAAACGCCGCGTGCTTGATGCGCTTTGCCAGCCCGCGATTGCGAAACTTGTCGGCCACAATCAAACCCGACGTAGCGACATATTGCTTGTTTCCCCACGACTCAATATACATGAAGCCCGCAAACACTTCTCCCGCGAGGGCGATGATTGCTTTCCCTTCGCGCATCTTCTGGATGATGTACTCCGGCGAGCGTTTCGCGATACCCGTACCACGCACTTTTGCGGCGTCCTCTATTGTTTGGAGAATAGTATCTACATATTTTTCGTGGCTTTCATCCGCCACCATGACGTCTATAACGTCAGCATTTTTATCTTGTTCGACTATCATAAATCAGTTTAAAAAAATTTAAAAAGCGAGCGCTTGCAGGATGTCGGCTTTGAGATCTTCAATGTTTTCAAGACCGACAGACAGGCGCAACATGTTGTCGGGTACTTCTACTATCTGCTTGCAAACAGGGTTTAATGTGCCGTAAATAGTTGAAGCAGGGTGTATTATCAGAGATTTGTTGTCAAACAGATTTGTAGCGCGACGAATGATTTTTAGACGGTTGATAAATTCAAAACAAGATTTTCGGTCGGCAAGTTCAAACGTCAGCATAGAACCGGGCGCTTCGCCGAATTGACGCA
>JAITHS010000281.1 GCA_031279875.1 Tannerella sp. | reverse complement strand
TCTGGCAAATAACAATATCAAAGTCGGTAAAGACGTTGTTCTAACAGCATTAAAACGCACAACACCATCCGAACCGTACGAATTTGAAATAATTTTATAAAATATGCGCACATTATTCGTTTTTCTTTTCATTTCGCTCTCTTGCTATTCGCAAAAGAAGGATTTTATGCACGGACGTCTCATAACGTCTGACAACAGGCGATTTCTGCAACATGCCGACGGTACGCCGTTTTTTTATCTGGGAGATACAGCGTGGGAACTGTTTCACCGATTAAACAGAGAAGAAGCCGATTTTTATTTGACCGAGAGAGCAAAAAAAGGATTTACCGTCATTCAGGCAGTTGCCCTCGCCGAATTTAACGGGCTGAACGTTCCCAATGCTTACGGACATCTGCCGCTCGACAACCTGAACCCCGAAAAGCCTGCCGTCAAGGAGGGCGACAACAATGACTACTGGGATCATGTGGATTATATCGTCAACAAAGCCAATGAGCTGGGTATGTATATCGGTTTTTTGCCTACGTGGGGCAATAATTGGCACGACGACAAACCGATCTTTACACCCGAAAACGCCTACAAATACGGATATTTTCTTGGTAAAAGATACAAAGACCGGCAACTGATATGGATACTCGGCGGCGACCGGAATATCGAAAACGACCGTCAGCGGCAAATAATACAATCTATGGCGCGAGGTCTCAAAGACGGCGACAGCGGCGCACATCTGGCTACATTCCATCCGTCAGGCGGCAGAGGCTCGTCGGAGTGGTTTCATAACGATGAATGGATAGATTTCAACATGCGACAAAACGGACATAATACGGAATATACTCATAATTACAGTAAAACGCTCGACGACTACCGGCGCAATCCTCCCAAACCCGTCATCGACGGAGAACCGCTCTATGAAGATCATCCCGTATCGTTCAAGCCCGGAACGCTGGGACATTCTATCGCGGCAGATGTGCGGAAAACGTTTTACTGGGATACTTTCAACGGCGCTTTCGGACATACGTACGGTCATCATTCCGTATGGCAGATGTACGATCCCGACAAACGCACACCCGTAAACAGTCCGCTGATGTCGTGGAAAGCGGCGCTTAACCAGCCCGGTTCCGCACAGGTGGCTTACGGCAAAGCGTTAATCGAATCCCGACCTTTCCTGAACAGAATACCCGACCCGTCGATCATCATCGCTTCCGACGTCCCTACTTCCGTTCCGGGAGAAGGACGATACCGGTTTGTGGCAACCCGCGACAACGACGGAACATACGCCATGATATACGCTCCGGTAGGCAGAGCATTCAAAGTTAACACCAACGTTGTCAAAGGATCAAAAATCGTCGCGTGGTGGTTCAACCCGCGCAACGGCAAGGCACAGCGCATCGGTATATTAAACAACAGCGAAACCGGACATCTGTTCAATCCGCCGGAGACAGGAGAATATACTGATTGGGTATTAGTACTCGACAGTAAAAAGTGTAAATATCCGGCGCCCGGCAAAGGTAAATTCTACAGTTTGACCGGATGCAAAGAAGAGAAATCACTCCGACTGATAGAGCCGGTTGACTTCTCGCACGTCAAAATTAGCGACGCTTTTTGGGCGCCGCGACTGCACAGTCATGCTACTACAACGCTCGCGGTTTGTATCGACCAAATTGAAAATAAAACCGGTCGCATACGTAATTTCGAGAACGCCGCCAAAGGCGAAGGTAAACATTCGGGGATTTACTTCGACGATTCCGACGTTTACAAGGCGCTCGAAGGTATCGCTTACTCGCTTGTTAATAACCCCGACGCGGCGCTCGAACGCAAAGCCGACGAGTGGATCGACAAGTTTGCCGCCGCACAGCAACCTGACGGCTATATCAACACTTTCTACACCTTGACGGGTCTCGACAAACGCTGGCACAACATGGAGAAACACGAGATGTACTGCGCCGGACACATGTTTGAAGCCGCCGTTGCCTATTATCAGGCGACGGGCAAACGCAAACTGCTTGACGTTTCGGAACGTATGGCCGACCATTGCATGTCGATATTCGGTCCGGGTAAACGCCATTGGGTGCCGGGGCATGAGGAAATAGAACTCGCTCTTGTTAAATTATACAACGTTACAGGCAAGCGGAAATATCTCGATTTTGCTAACTGGCTGCTCGAAGAGCGCGGACACGGACACGGCAGCAAAGGCGACGAAGGGCAATGGAATAGCGCTTATTATCAGGATGATAAACCTGTACGCGAGATGACCGACATTGCAGGACATGCCGTTCGTGCAATGTATCTCTACTGCGGAATGTCGGACGTTGCCGCTCTGAAACGCGATACGGGCTATATCACAGCCATGAATCGCCTCTGGGACGATGTTGTGCTACGCAATATGTACGTTACCGGCGGCATAGGCTCATCGCGTCATAATGAGGGATTTACGACCGATTATGACCTTCCCAACTACGACGCCTACTGCGAAACATGCGCTTCGATAGGTATGGTGTTCTGGAACTCGCGGATGAATTATTTTACCGGCGATGCGAAATATGTTGACGTCCTTGAACGCTCAATGTACAACGGCGCGTTGGCGGGAATTTCGCTCAAAGGTGATATGTTCTTCTATGTCAATCCGTTAGCCTCGCACGGTACTCACCACCGTCAGGCGTGGTACGGCTGCGCCTGCTGTCCGAGTCAGGTATCGCGCTTTTTGCCGTCGATAGGGAATTATATCTATGGCGTGTCGGATAATGCGCTGTGGATCAATCTTTTCATCGGTAATACAGCCTCGTTTGCGATAGGCAATAATACCGTCAAATTGACGCAGACGACAAACTACCCGTGGGACGGTACCGTCAAACTGACTGTAAATGAGTTGAAAAAGCCCTACAAAGGCGAAATACGCCTGCGTATCCCCGACTGGTGCCGTCAAAACACGATAACAGTTAACGGCGAAGCACTGAAACCAACTGTTGAAAAGGGTTACGCCGTAATCAAACGCGAGTGGAAAGCGGGAGATGATATTGTATTAACGCTTGATATGCCCGTTGAAGTTATCTCCGCCGACCCTCGCGTTAAAGAAAACGAAGGTAAACGCGCCATTCGGCGTGGTGCGTTGGTCTATTGCGCCGAACAGGTTGATAATAAGGCATTTGACAAAACAGTATTACAACCCGACACCAAGTTTACAGCCGCTTTTGAGCCAACGCTTCTCAACGGCGTCGTAACTATCAAAGCATCAACGCCCGACAGTGAGCCGATTACCCTAATTCCGTACTACGCATGGGACAACCGCGATGCCGGCGAGATGAAAGTATGGCTCGATTACCGATGACGGACGAATTTTATGAACATAAAAGAATTTCTCGACGAACATGTCGAAAAGATTAATACTGAGGCGTTTATTGATGACGACCCTGTGCGATTTCCGCGCCGTTACAACGATTTGAGAGATATCGAAATCGTTGCTTTTACTGTTGCGAATATCGCGTGGGGTAAGAGGTCGATGATATTGCGCGACGCGGAGAGGATGCTGGCAAAGATGGGCACAAGTCCTTTCGATTTTGTGATGAACGAAGGCTATAAAACGCTCGGCACTGCCAATGTTCACCGAACTTTTTTTGAACATAATTTAGCGTATATGCTGCGAGGTTTTAAAGCATTATATGCTGATTATAAGAGTATTGACGAATGTTTTGCGTCTTTGCCGGAAGACAAACGCAATGCGTGGACGCTCGTTGAAACGCTCAACGGATATGCGATGCAAGCCAACGCCCAACAAACGGATATACGCTGCTATTCTCGCAACGCCGTCAAGTCAGCCCTCAAAAGGGTCAATCTGGCGTTACGATGGTTAGTCAGAACAGACGGCATAGTAGATATCGGCGTTTGGAAATCATTGAAACCATGCGATTTATACATCCCGCTTGACGTTCATGTCGGCAATACGGCACGCGCACTTGGGCTTCTCACACGCTCCTCTAATGACCGACGCGCCGTAGAAGAACTGACCGCCAAACTGCGTGAATTTAATCCTTCGGATCCTATTATTTATGACTTCGCACTCTTCGGCGTCGGAGTAACACAACAATCTTTTAAAATATGAAAACAAATGTTATTTTTTTGCTTATAATAAGCATTTTATCACAAACGCTTAACGCGCAAGATTTTTCCGGTATGTCCTCCGGTATGTCCTCCGATATATCCGACATGGAAAAAATACGTAAAAAAATCAGTCTTTACTACCTGTCGGCAGGCGTTAATGACGAACATGTTGCCCGTATCTTCGAAACGATGCGTAGCGACGGTACTTGGAACGGTATCAATTATACCGATACATCGAGAATCGCTTTCGAGCATACGCGACATCTCAACAATTTGCTTCAACTTGCAAAGGCTTATAAATCAGCATCTTCTCGTTTTTATGGCTCTGCGGCTCTCAAACAATCGCTCGACAAGTCGCTTAATTTCTGGCTCGACAACGATTTCATCAGCGAAAACTGGTGGCATAATCAGATCGGAACGCCGAGCGCAATGCTTAACTTGCTCTATCTGCTTGATAATGAACTTACCGACGCGCAAAAGTCGAAAGCGCTCGCTATCGCAGGAAGAGCTAACATGGACGCTTCCGGCGCAAGACCGAGCGGAGACCGCATCAAAATAGCCGCTCTGCTGGCAAAAAGTCTGCTTTTCAAACGCGACGAGCCTAATTTCGAGAAGGTAATGAAAATCATCGAAGGAGAAATGAAACTCTCTTCCGAAGAAATAGCTGATAAAGAGGCTATTACTAACGAAAAATACTTCCCAGGCGGGAAAGGGATGCAGGCCGATTTTAGTTTTCATCACCGTGCCGACAGGGTCAATAATACGCTCAGTTACGGCATGGGTTTCTTCTCGTCATACGTAGAGTTTGCCGATTTGACGCAAGATACGAAATACCGGTTTACGGAAGAAAAACTTCATCTCGCCGTCGATTACTATCTTGACGGCGTCTGCAAGCAGATGATTTTCGGTCGCACCAACGATCCCAGCATCCTCAATAGAGATGTAACACGCATACATTCAGCCGAATATGCCGACACTCACACACCGGAAATGCTTACTAAAATGACGGATTATCGTCGCGACGAACTCGAAAACATTATCCGCGCCCGTAAAGGCGAACCGTTTATTCCGGCATCGTTTGCAAAATTCTTCTGGCAAACGGAACACTTTGTCTTTCAGCGTCCTGCATTCTATACTTCCGTCAGGATGTTCTCCACGCGCAACCGCAACATGGAAGAGCCTTACAACGGCGAAGGACTGACCAACCATTACCGCGCCGACGGGACAAATTATCTTTCGCTTGACGGCAACGAATATCTCAATATTACCCCCGTTTTCGATTTCCGCAAACCGCCCGGAACAACTGTTGTTCAGGCAGATATGATGCCGTCGCCGGACGTGATACAGAAAGCGGGTTTGACGGATTTCGTCGGCGCAGTTACCGACGGTCTCTACGGCGCCGTTGCGTTTGACTTCAAAAGCCCGCACAATCCGCTCTCGGCACGTAAAGCGTGGTTTTTCTTCGACAGCGTGTATGTTTGTCTCGGAGCCGATATTTCTTCTACCGACAGTTCCCCCGTCGCTACAACTATCAATCAGTGCTTTTTAGAAGGCGATGTTACGGCAAATATCAACAACAAACTCACAATTTTGCCTCACGGCAAACATTCCTATCCGCACCAATCACACCAACCGACTCTTTGGATTCATCATAATAATGTAGGATATGTGTTATTGCGCCCTGCCGATATTAAAGTTACAAACAGAACAGAATCAGGCAGTTGGTTCAAAGCCAACAAACAGACGTCGGTATCGAAACAGACTGTTGAAAAGGACGTATTTTGCCTTTGGATAGACCACGGCGTCAAACCGACAAAAGCCACATACGAATATTGCATCATGCCCGCAAGCGCTATTGCCGATGTTGATAAATTTGCTGATAATCAACCTGTTAAAGTTATCAATAACACAAAGGCGTTACAGGCAGTACACAGTTCCTCAGTTGCATATTTCGTTTTTTATGAGCCATGCAAAACCAAATGGCAATTAGCAGATTTTGAAGCAAAAACGCCGTGTATGGTCATGTTTTCTTTGAAAAACGGTGTTATCGACGTCTTAACCGTATCCGACCCGACCCGTCACCTCAAGTCGGTTGAATTGCTGTTTACTGCACGAATTACTACTAACGCAACTATCCCATCCACAGCCGAGTACAACGAAAAGGATAAGACTACCAAACTGACCATCAACCTCCCTCAAGGCGAATATGCCGGCAAAAGCGTTTCCATACCGCTGATTTTTTAATATTATTCGACCTGTTTTTTACACCCCACCTTGCAGTGGTTTTAGAACCCTGCAAGCGGTTTGCAGAAAGCAGAAAGCAGAAGGTACCACGTCATTGCGAGCAGGAATGATATCCCCAAACGATAGGTAATGACGGTACCACGTCATTGCGAGGTACGAAGCAATCCAGCGTGCCATTCTTTCCGGATTGCTTCGTTCCTC
>JAITHS010000279.1 GCA_031279875.1 Tannerella sp. | reverse complement strand
ACGGCATACGCACCCGGCACCGAGCCGGAACTATTACTCGGTCGCGGCTACACCGGCCACGAACACCTGACGCAGTTCGGACTGATCAACATGAACGCACGGCTCTACGACCCCGCGCTCGGCAGATTCCTCTCGCCCGACCCGTATGTGCAAAATCCGTTTGACGGCCAAAGTTATAACCGGTATGCGTATGCACTGAATAATCCGCTGATATATACTGATCCGAGTGGTGAAAAGTGGTGGCATTGGGTTGTTGGGAGCAACTCTTATAGGCATTCCAATGATGATTGACCCTGCTTCTACGGCAATAGGCATTCTCCAACAGTTATTACGGCAACGATAACCATGCATCAGGCAGTGGCGCACACTTACACAGGACTTGCTTAGGGCGTGGACGCTGGTGTTACATATTTCGGCAAATCGGGAACTATTCTGAATGATATGTCCTTTATTGGTCATAATTCTTAATTATTAATTATTTTACGTACCTTTGCGGCATCATTTATAATAAAAAACGTTATGATAAATGGATACAAGACCGGTTATAGAATGTAAAAATATCACCCATTACTATGGTAACAGGCTGATTTATAAGGATTTGAACTTTGAAGTTCACAAGGGTAAGATACTTGGGCTGCTCGGTAAAAACGGCACAGGTAAAACTACTGTTATCAATATCCTCAACGGTTATCTCAAACCTCGTGCGGGCGTTTGCAGTATCTTCGGCGAAGAGATGGACAGCCTTTCGCCTGCTACCAAAGGGCGGATAGGGCTGCTTTTAGAAGGGCATATTCAGCACAGTTATTTTAATGTAATGCAGATTGAACGCTATTACAGCCGTTTTTTTTCGCGCTGGAATGCCGAAGCGTATTTCAGACTGATAGAAAAATTACAGGTAACCAAAACGCAGAAAATCAGCACAATGTCGTGCGGGCAACGGTCGCAGGTCGCGTTAGGGTTACTGTTTGCACAAGATCCTGATTTGCTGATACTTGACGATTTCTCAATGGGGTTGGATCCGGGTTACAGACGGCTGTTTGTGGAGTATCTCAAAGAGTTTGCCGAGCGCGGCGACAAGACCGTCTTTTTGACTTCACACATCATTCAGGATATGGAAATGCTCATTGACGACTGCATCATCCTCGACTACGGCAAAATACTGCTGCACGAGCCGACGGAGTATATTATGCAGAATTTCAGGCGGTTTACGTTTGTTGCGAAAGAAAAAACGGGAAACACCGCATCTCTTAACATCCTCCGCCACACAGCCCGCACCAGTGGCGACCGCTGGGAGACATACTCATTCGCGTCCGGCAGAGAAGTCGGCGAGGCGCTCGAAGCCGAAGGCTACCGTATTTCCGCTCTCAAAGAAGAAAATCTTACCCTCGAAGACGCTTTTATTGGTTTAACAGGCAAATACTAAACAGATATGTATCAATCACTTATATACAAAGAATGGATTAAGACCCGCAAAGTAATAACGCTTATGGCAATAATTTTTGCTGGCATGTGGATTTATTCGTTTCTAAAAATTAACGAAGCAGGACGTCTGATGGGTATGGTAAGTTACTGGGAAACGCTGATACAGAAAGGGATAGTGTTTTTTACCGCTTTTCGTTTCATACCTCTTTCTCTCGGCATATTGCTGGCTATAACGCAGTATGTGCCTGAATTACAGTCTAAAAGGCTAAAACTGACGCTCCATTTGCCGCTTCCCGAAAAGCGTATCATCGCTATAATGCTTCTTTACGGGCTGATAATCACGCTTTTGTTTATTACTATTGTTATGGCGTTACTGCTTTGGGGATTGAGTGCGGACTTTCCGCCGGAGATAGTTGGCGGCACGTTCCAACTGCTGCTGCCGTGGTTTCTTGCCGCCCCTGCCGCGTATCTTATCGCCTCGTGGACGTGCCTCGAACCGTTATGGAAACAGCGTATCTTAAACGGCATCGTCGGCATCGCAGCGCTATCGTTCTTCTTTATCGACGCCAAAGCTGGCGCTTGTACTACGCTTAACCTCTGGTTAGCGGCTCTTACCGCAGTCGCTTTTCTGTTTCCGTTTTATTCAACAATGCGTTTTAAGGAGGGTAAATGATTATGTATAAGAAAGTTATATATCCGTTATTGCTTATTTTCGTTGCCATAGCAGCATTGTGGGGCATACCCGAAATCGTCAGGACGGCGACATATTCGCGCAGCCAGTATCCGTTTGTGTATTTCAGTTCGGTAGTAAAAAAATTCATGATGAGAGAATTTGAGCCATCAAAGCCAAAATTTCATGACGACGACGGCAAGGAATACACAGAAGATCAGTACGATAAGTCATTGCCGTTGTTGAACTACCGCCAACTGACCGTCAACGGCGAGATGCCCGACAGCATAGACGGACGCGCTATTGACCCGCGCGAACTGCGTGTTAAATCAATCAATTTCCGCTTTCTGCCCGCCGAAATTCAAACTCCGACAGTCCCTTTATATATAATGTATGAATCGCTGCCGAAAAAAGCCAAATTAGAATCCCCCGGAGATGTGTTTCGCTTCAAAGATTATATTCAATTTGTTGATGATGAGACTAATACAATCAACGAACCCAAAAGCGAAATGTTTCAACAGGCATTACTTAAAGCCGGTTTCGTTTTTCCGTCGCAATGGATTTACGGCAATATCAACATTCGCAAACCTTACGACGAAGGCTATTTTTCGCTTGACGCTGACGGTAAACTGTTTCATATCAAGATGGTTAACGGCAAACCGTTCATTCGTAACACGCAGTTGGACGCTGCTATCAAGCCGGTCTATTTTTCAATGCTGGAAGTATCCGACAAACGGTTCTACGGATTTCTGTTCGACCGTCTTGGCTACGTTTATATCTTGGAGGAAGGAGGCGGAAAATATGTTCCTCTTAAACTCGAAATAGACCCTGTAAACATTGATACCGACGAAATTACGATACTCGGAAACATGATGTACTGGACTGTTTCGGTGCAAAATGCCGACGGTAAAAAGTTCTTTGCCCTCGACGCCGAAACACTCAAACGACGTCGCGACATGACACTCAAACCGACCGAAAACCGCTGGAACTTATACGCTTCATGCCTTTTCCCCGTTTATCTGACGTTTAAAATCAAGACAAGCGATTATATAGCGCCAAGACTTCATTTCACATCTTCTTGGGCGCTGATTTGCAACATTATAACGGCTCTGATAGCGGCTTTTGCGCTGTCGGCGGCCTCAACAAAACAACGAATTTTCGCCGGCCTCTTCGCTCTCATTTTCGGAATAGCGGGCTTGCTGGCATTATTAATTATTCCAAATAAATAAATTATTAAGATGAAAAAATTATTATTATTCTCATTATTAGCCACTTCATTGATGGCTTGCGGCGGCGGAAAAAAAGAAGCCGTCAAGACTTCGGAACTGACGGCCTCTGTTGCCGCCACATCAGACGTGCCTGTTTACGGCCTCGACAGCCTGCTCAACATTGCCGAGCAGCAATTAAACAAGGAAGTAAAGGTAACAGGCTATGTTACACATACTTGCAAACATTCCGGCAAACGTTGCTTCATAGTAGGCGAATCGCAGACCGGCTCTATGCGCATTGAAGCAAAAGGCGAAATAGGCGGCTTCAACCGCGAATTGGTAGGTTCCAAAATCGAAGTCATCGGCACCCTCAAAGAACGCCGTCTGACAAAGGAATACATCGACCAAATGGAGAAAGACGTCAAAGTGAAAGAAACCGAAGATGCCACCGCCGAATCGTGTGCTGCCGAGTTGAGCAACATTGCCGACATGCGCAAATGGATGCAGGACAACAACCGCGAATACTATTCAATCTATTACATGGACGGCGAGAAATACGACGTAATGCAATGATTATTACCCGCTGGCTGCGTATTATCCACAGAGATTTGGGGTTTCTGATGGTAGGTATTTCTTTGGTTTACGGCATTTCGGGCATCTATCTCAATCATCTTCACGGCAGCAACGATCCGGCGTTCAGAACCGAAGAAAAGATGCTTACACTGCCCGCTGCCATGACCGTCGGCGAGCTGGAAGTCGACTGGTCGGCACGTACCGATGTCCCCAAGTTGAAAAAAATAATGCCCGTTGACAACGCTCATTACCGGCTGATGTTAGACGGCGGCATCGGCGTTTACAGCGTTGCCGACGGACGGCTCGACTACGAAGTTTATCACAAACGCTTCATAGTATATTGGCTCAACCGTCTGCATTACAACAAAGTAAAAGGCTGGCTGTCGATAGCCGACATCTTTGCCTGTTCGCTGATATTCCTTGCCCTGTCGGGTATCTTCATCGTTCGCGGCAAGCGCGGCATCGTCGGCAGCGGCAAATGGTGGCTCATGGCAGGGCTGGCAGTGCCGGTTATTTATGTGATAATAAATATTTTGTGATTCTACCGCAGTGTAGCGCCGAGTTTATCTTCGAGCGCTTTCTGAATCTTACTCATAATAGCATCTATCTGTTTGTCGTTGAGGGTCTTTTCTTCGTCTTGAAGAAAGAAACTGACAGCGTAGGATTTTTTGCCGACAAGCAGATTTGCGCCCTCGTAAACGTCGAAAAGCACAACGTTTTTGAGCAGTTTGCGCTCGCTTTCAAAGACTGTGCGGCGGATGTCGGCAAAGGTTACGGAAGTGTTGACTAACAGCGCAAGGTCGCGTTTCACTTCCGGATATTTGGCTATCTCGCTATAAACGATTGAGTTTTTGCCCGCCTCTTTGAGTAAGGCTTTCCACGACAGTTCGGCGTAATATACTTCGGCGCTTATGTCGGTTATTTTCAAGATGTTACTTCTGATGATACCGAGCATACCGAGCGTCTTGCCCGAAGCGGTGGCGATTGTCAAACCGCTTTCGTAAATATCGTTTGAGAGGCTGTTCCACAGAAGGCCGGAAGTGTTGATACCCAGCCTGTTGATGATGTTTTCGACATGTGCTTTAAGTTCATATACGGAAGTATTCTCATCTTTGGCAGCCCAGTTATTTTCAATCCTCTTACCGCTCATCCAGAGTGCCAAACGGTAGTCTTCGGAGTAAGAACTTTGCTCCATAGAATAGCAATTTCCGAACTCAAAGAACCGTATATTCCTGTTTTTGTGGTTGATATTGAAAGCGACGCTTTGCAGACCTCCGAAGAGTAGCGTTTGACGCATCACATTGAGGTCGGCGCTTAAAGGATTCGACAGATGAACGCACGCGACGGCAGGATATGTCGTAAGTCCTTCATAATAAGACGCTTTCGTCAAAGAATTATTTAATATCTCGTTAAAACCGGCGCCGACTAACTGTTCGGAGATGATATTTTCCAGCCGGTAACTGCGGTCGGTCGGTGTGGCGTAGCTCAAAGTTGAGTTCACGTGGTTGCTAAACTCCACATTATTATAGCCATAGATGCGGAGGATGTCTTCGATAACGTCCACATCGCGGCGCACGTCATAACGATATACCGGAACATGCAAAGACAATCCGTCGGAAGTTTCGTTAATTATCTCAATATCAAGATATCGCAGAATATTTTTGACTGTTTCGACCGGTATTTCCTTACCTGTAAGCGAATTAATTTTGGCGAAAGTAACATCTACGCGGAACGGTTCCGAAACAAAATTATCCTCGCCATTACGGGTACTTGCCGGATAGACGTCTTGAATATCTCCGCAAACGGTTCCGCCTGCTAACTCTTTGATTAACAGCGCTGCCCTTTTGAGAACGAAGACTGTTTGGTTAGGGTCGAGACCGCGTTCGAAGCGAAACGAGGCGTCGGTATTAAGACCGAACCGTCGTGCTGTTTTGCGTATCCATGAGGGATTGAAACACGCCGATTCGAGGAAAACATCGGTTGTCTGCTCCGTTACACCTGAATCTAAACCGCCGAAAACGCCTCCGATACACATTGCTTCCGACGTGTTGCAAATCATCAGGTCTCGGTCGGTTAGAGTGCGTTCAATGCCGTCGAGGGTAACAAATTTCGTTCCCGCAGGCTTGACGTCCACAATTACCTGCTCGCCTGTGATGCGTGAAGCGTCGAAAGCGTGAAGCGGCTGTCCTAACTCATGCAAAATATAATTCGTTATGTCAACAATATTATTGATAGGTCGTAAACCGATGGTTGTGAGGCGTTTCTTCATCCAATCCGGGCTTTCGCAAACGTGTACTCCGCGTATTGTAACGCCCGAATAGCGCAGGCATCCGTCGGGATTGACATGTCCGAGTTGAATGCCACCGTCGGGCGATTCGATGCTGAAATCCGATACGGAAGGCTTTTGTAATGTCGCCTTCAAGTCTGCCTGCCGGAGATAAGCATACAGGTCGCGCGCTACGCCGAAATGCGAGGTCGCATCTACGCGGTTAGGCGTAATGTCAACTTCCAGAACATAGTCGCTCGCTATACCGTAATAATCCTTCGCAGGCGTCCCGACGCGAGCATCGGCGGGCAATACGATGATGCCCGAATGGTCTGTTCCTATGCCGATTTCGTCTTCGGCGCAAATCATGCCGAATGATTCTTCGCCGCGTATCTTGCTGCGTTTGATTTTTATTTCGTTGTCGCCGTCGTAGAGCGTAGTGCCGACAGTGGCAACTATAACTTTCTGACCGGCAGCCACATTCGGCGCTCCGCAAACAATCCGCAACGGCTCGTCGGAGCCGACATTAACGGTCGTAAGATGCAGATGGTCGGAGTTGGGATGCGCTACGCAAGTCAACACTTCGCCAACAAAAAGTCCTTCGAGATTGCCGCGTACAGCCTGCACTTCTTCAACGGAACTCGTTTCAAGCCCGATAGAAGTCAGCGCTGCGGCAGTCTCGTCGGGCGTCAAGTCAAAAGACAGATAATCTTTTAGCCAATTGTATGAAATATTCATAAGTTTTTATTTTATTTACTGTTGATATATCATTGCAGGGGCGCAAAGGTACATCTTTTTTATTAAAGTGCAAAATTTGTATTTTTTGAACTCGGCGCAATCAAATCCGGTCGAAGGCGTTCGGTTCGTTCTTGCGCTTGTTGGAGACGCCATTCGAGGATGTTACGTTCGTGTCCCGACAGAAGAATGTCCGGCACTCGCCAACCGTTGT
>JAITHS010000071.1 GCA_031279875.1 Tannerella sp. | reverse complement strand
GATACGCTGTCGTACCGCAATCTGCACTGCCGCCGTTTTAATATCTACGTCTGCCGCACTAAATCCTTTGAGTAACAGCGTATTAACATCATCTTCAATATGTTCGCGAATAAAACGTCGCGTTTGCTCATTAATCGACATCATTTATAATTTTGACTGTTAAAATGCCACTTTGTTTAATCGGCGAAAATTATTTTTGAAATTTCAAAAATTTCCCGTAACTTTGCATTTAAATTAGAAACAAAAATAATGGGACAAAACAGTTTTAACTCTTTCGGCAACTTACCGACGATAACCAAAAACCTTATCATTATCAACCTGATAATGTGGCTCGGAACGATGTTTCTGCCTCGATTGGAGAGCATGCTTGCGCTGTATTTCCCTGCGTCGCCGTATTTTCGTTTCTGGCAAATTGTTTCGTATATGTTCATGCACGCGGGCATTGCGCATATCTTTTTTAACATGTTTGCGGTTTACATGTTCGGCTCCGTACTCGAACGAACGTGGGGTGAAAAGCGGTTTCTGATTTATTATTTTGTAACGGGTATCGGTGCGGCGTTAGTTAACATGCTCGTTATTTATTTGAGAATAAGGGCGATAGAGAGCCAACTGTCTGCCGATGCCGTCGAATTAGTTTACAGTGAAGGCGCATCCGTTTTAGCGCAAGGCAAAAACTATATCGATGCGCTCATGGGCAGTCTCAACGGCTTAATCAACGCTCAGATGGTCGGTGCGTCGGGCGCAGTATTCGGAATACTCCTCGCTTTCGGCATGTTATATCCTAATGTTGAGATGTTTATCTTCCCTATCCCTTTCCCCATTAAAGCCAAATATTTAGTAGCAGGATACGGCGCTATCGAACTTTTTGCAGGACTTGCCGATTTCAGTTTCGACCACATCGCCCATTTTGCCCATCTCGGCGGCATGTTGTTCGGCATTATTCTTGTATTATACTGGAAGAAAAAAGACAAATACAATGGCAGATATTTTTACTGAAATAGGCAACAGATACCGCAAAGGCAGCATGTTGCACAAGTTTATCTATATTAACGCGGCGGTATTTATAATCATGAAATTAGCCGTCATCGTGGCGCAACTGATGATGACCGATGAGCCGCGCTTTGTTGTATGGCTCGAAATGCCGTCTTCGCTTTCGCTGCTGCAATACAGACCATGGACGATACTGACGTATATGTTTCTGCATGTCGAGTTTTTTCACATATTGTTTAATATGCTGTGGCTATGGTGGTTCGGCAGGATTTTTATGCAGTTTTTTACCGGCAAACAACTCGGCGGGCTGTATATACTCGGCGGACTGGCCGGCGCAGGGGCTTTTCTGCTGGCTTACAATCTGTTACCGTATTTCCGTCATGAAGTTGACTTCGGATTTCTACTCGGCGCATCAGGCGCTGTTATGGCAATAGTTTTTGCCGTCAGTTTCTATCGTAAAGACTACGAAATCAACCTGTTATTTCTCGGACGCATTAAATTGATATGGCTCGCAATAGCAGTTTTGCTATTAGACTTGCTGCAAATAACGTCTTCAAACGCGGGCGGACATATAGCACATATCGGCGGAGCATTGTTCGGCATTATTTTTGCTACTCAATACTCTAAAGGTAAGGATATTACGAAGTTTATCAACCGCCTGATCGACGATGCGGTCAATTTATTTTCGGGAAAACCTCGTTTCAAGGTATATCGCGGCGGCTCGTCGGGATCAGGCTCGTCGGGATCAGGCTCCGGCTCAGGCTCCGGTGCAAAAAAGAGCCGTAAAAATACTGCTGAAGAAAGCCGCCGCCCTGAAACCGACGCCGAATACCACACACGTCGCAATGAAGAAAACAGAATTATAGACGAGATATTAGACAAACTAAAACGTTCAGGATATGAAAGTCTCTCGAAAGAAGAAAAACAAAGGCTCTTCGACGCAAGCAAAAGGTAAGCGCCGGTTTCTGCGCTCTTTCGGTTGGATGTACAAAATCATCCTCAATACCGCAACCGTCATAATGCTGATATTATTCATAGTATCAGCCTATTCCGATTTGGTTTCGCCTCAAAAAAGTGTCGTCTTTGCTTATCTCGGACTTGGATTTCCGATAATTGTAGTTCTCAATTTTATTTGCCTCATTTTGCAACTGTTTGCCCGCCGATGGTTGTTTGTAACGCTTATTATTATAGGTATTATAGTTTGCATAGGGCCACTGTGGCGTTATTGTCCGATGCACCCTCTTACCGACATACCGAAAGACGGCGATGTAGTTAAACTGCTGTCCTACAACGTTATGGGCTTCGGATACCGCTCTCATTCATCTCAAAAACCCAACAAAATCATCGAATACATAGCCGCTTCGGGCGCAGATATAGTTTGTTTGCAAGAATATCTCGTTTACGACAACGGTGTGATGATGAGTTCGGAAGAGCTGGCAAAGTCGTTGCCGATGTATCCCTACATCTCGGAGACGCCGCTTGGAACGCATTCCAAAAACCACAAATACGGTCTCGCGCTGCTGTCGAAGTTTCCGATCACAAAAACGCGCCCCGTGCCGCTCATATCGCAGTTTAACGGCTCGGTAATATATCATCTCAACGTACACGGCAAAAATCTCGTATTAGTAAACAATCATCTCGAATCGTTCAAACTGACAATCGAAGACAGGTCGAAAATATCGTCTGGCGTCCTTGAAACGCTGTTGCCCGACGGTTTCGGCAAGATGATCCAGCAAAAACTCGGACAGGCGTTTTGTATCCGAGCAACGCAGGCTGATGTTATTTCCGACATGCTACGCTCCGAAAAAGGCGGCTATTATGTCATTGCCTGCGGCGATTTCAACGATACGCCGATGTCTTATACTCACCACGTTTTCAGCGACTTCCTCAACGATGCCTACACTGAAACAGGCTTAGGACCGGGCATTTCCTACAACCAGAACCGCTTCTATTTCCGTATTGACCACATTTTTCACTCCGCTACAATCGAAGCCTACAACTGCCGCGTTGACCGCTCTATCTTCGATTCGGATCATTTTCCGATAAGTTGTACGTTGAAACTGAAATGAAGTTCTAATATTCTGTAAACGTAAACGAGTAAGAGTCGGCGATTTTAGGAGTCATAATAACCATTCGTATGCGCGTCAGGTCGTTAGGCCAATAGCGTTTCAAGCCTTTGTCGGTAATTTGCAACGGTTCTATTTCGGGTTTGATAATCTTGGCGTTGTAGGTCATGACA
>JAITHS010000010.1 GCA_031279875.1 Tannerella sp. | reverse complement strand
AAAAAATATATTTATGTTCAAAAATCATCCAAAAGGTTTAATCGGCGCGGCTCTGTCGAACATGGGCGAGCGCTTCGGATTTTATATCATGATGGCGATACTGACACTTTTCATATCGTCGAAATTCGGTCTGGCGACAAAGCCGACCGGCTATATTTACGGGGTCTTCTATGCGTCGATATACATATTGGCGCTTGTGGGCGGTTTGATAGCCGACAAAACCCGCAACTACAAAGGAACAATACTGTTCGGTATTATCCTCATGGCTGTAGGCTATCTGATAATAGCCATACCTACCCCTACGCCCGTCCCTAATATGGCTCTTTATCTGGTAATTACATGCTTGGGACTTTCCGTCATCGCTTTCGGTAACGGTTTGTTTAAGGGCAACCTGCAAGCTCTTGTAGGTCAGATGTATGACAATCCGAAATATGAGAAGATGCGCGATTCGGGATTTCAGATTTTCTACATGTTTATCAACATCGGCGGTTTTTTTGCTCCGTGGATAGCCGTTGGCGTCCGTAATTGGTGGCTTAAAGCCAACGGTTTTGATTACAACGCAACATTACCCGAACTTTGTCATGAGTTTATAGAAAAAGGCTCCGGCATTACTGCGGTAAATCTTTCCAAATTGCAGGAATATGCTCAAGCAGCTACACTCAACGGTTCGGTCAGCGACTTGTCGTCGTTCTGCAATCAATATTTGGATGTCTTCAATCGCGGATTTCAGTATGCTTTCATGGCAGCAATAGTAGCAATGTTTATATCCTTATTGATATTTATTATCAACAAAGCGAAGTTCCCCGACCCTGCCGGCGCCGGCAAGAAGAAAGCCTCCGTCGCGACAATCGACAAGTCTGAAATCACGATGAGCGCCAACGAAATACGCCAGCGCATCTACGCCCTGTTTGCCGTTTTCGGAGTAGTAATATTCTTCTGGTTCTCATTTCATCAAAACGGATACTCGCTAACATACTTTGCCAAAGACTATATCAACCTGAATATTATTAATTTAGACCTCGGATTTACGGCTATAAAAGGAGCTGAAATATTCCAGTGCATAAACCCGTTTTTTGTTGTATTTTTGACACCCATTGTCATGTGGTATTTCGGATTATTGCGTAAAAAAGGCAAAGAACCATCTACTCCGCGCAAGATAGGTCTCGGAATGGGGATAGCAGCGTTAGGATATGTTTTTATGCTGCTCGTTTCAATAGCTCTGCCCGATACGGCTACTTTGCCCGATATGTCGGCAGACGCGCTTGATGCTATGAGACTTACGCCATGGGTAATGGTAGGTTTGTATTTCATACTGACAGTCGCCGAACTGTTTATCTCGCCTCTCGGATTGTCGTTCGTATCGAAAGTCGCTCCGCCGCATTTACAGGGATTGATGCAGGGTTGCTGGTTGGCAGCTACGGCTATCGGCAACTTATTAGTCATAATCGGCGGTTTACTCTATAATTCCGTACCGCTGTGGATGTGCTGGTTAGTCTTCGTATGCGCCTGCGGACTGTCGATGATACTCATGCTCGCTATGGTCAAGTGGCTCGAAAGAGTAGCAAAATGATTACCTCCCTATACATCTGTACTCAAATCCAAGCTCGCGCAGTTCGGTGGCGTCGTAGATGTTACGTCCGTCAATGATGAGCGGAGTACGCATACGGTTTTTGACGTCGCTCCAAAGCGGCATTCTAAACTCTTTCCATTCGGTAACGAGCAGCAATGCGTCGGCGCCGTCAACCGATTCGTATATGCCGGAAGAATAGTTGATTACATCGCCTATACGCCTTTTGGCTTCGGAAATGGCTACGGGGTCGTAAGCAGTTACGGTACATCCGGCTTTGAGGAGCGAATCAATGACGACGAGCGACGGAGCTTCGCGCATATCGTCGGTTTCGGGTTTGAATGCCAGAACCCAGAGGGCGATCTTTTTACCGGCAATGGCGGAGCCGAAATACTCCGACAGTTTTCGGAATAGGACATGTTTTTTGGCTTCGTTGACATATTCAACAGCTTCGAGGATACGCATCGGTGAGCCTTTGTCGGCTGCGGTGTGTATCAATGCCTTAACGTCTTTTGGGAAGCATGAGCCGCCGTAGCCGCATCCGGCGTAAAGGAAACTGCGTCCTATACGGCTGTCGGAGCCTATGCCGTTGCGGACGGAAGTAACGTCGGCGCCAACCTTTTCGCACAGGTTAGCTATCTCGTTCATAAAACTTATACGTGTAGCGAGCATGGCATTAGCGGCATACTTGGTCATCTCTGCCGACGGCACATCCATGAATATAACAGGAAAGTTATTGAGCAGGAAAGGACGGTAGAGTTTTTCCATCAAACGTCGTGCACGGTCGGTTTCAACGCCTACAACAACGCGGTCGGGGTTCATAAAATCTTTAACGGCAGCGCCTTCTTTAAGAAATTCGGGATTGGAGGCGATGTCGAAATCAATGCTGACGCCGCGCTTCGCCTGCTCGTCGAGGATAGCCTGCCGCACTTTTTCGGCTGTCCCTACCGGCACTGTGCTTTTGGTTACTACAAGCACATACTTTTTCATGTGTTTGCCTACCGTTCGCGCTACATCAAGAACATATCGCAAATCGGCACTGCCGTCTTCATCGGGCGGAGTACCGACCGCACTGAATAGAACATCGACTTTGTCAAGCACTTCCGTAAGGTCGGTAGTGAAATGCAGGCGTTTTTTTTCAATGTTTTTCAACACTAATTCTTCGAGACCGGGTTCATATATAGGGATAATACCGTTGAGGAGGTTTTCGATTTTGCGACGGTCTATATCAACGCAAAACACCTCCGTACCCATCTCGGCAAAGCAGGTACCGGAAACTAATCCTACGTACCCTGTTCCAACAATTGCTGTTTTCATATTATTTCTTTTTATCAGACTGCAAAAGTACGAAAAAATTACGAATTAAAAATTAAAAATTCAACGGAAAACAGAATAAAGCAGAAAGCAGAAAGCAGAAAGCACCACGTCATTGCATTTTCTCTGTAAACCCTGTCCATCCTGCAATCCTGTAACAAAAAAAACCTGTAAATCCTGTCTCTCCTGCAATCCTGTAACAAAAAAACCTGTAAATCCTGTCTCTCCTGCAATCCTGTAAATTCGACCATAAAATCATCATTTTTACAAAAAAAACACAGCCTTAACAAACTTTAACTCGCGTTTTTTTTTTTTAACGCAACTTGTTGTATCTTTGCCGCCGATTTCAGGAGATATAGTCTCATCGCATAGAAGAATATATCCTGAAATCAGGCTGAACAAACTATTTAATAAGATTGCCCGCAGGGCTACTTTGTATGAATGTATTTAGAATAAAAAGAAGAGTATTTGCTTCGTATGAAAGCAAATACGGTTTGCGGAGACATATACCGTTTTCGGAATTTGCAATCCACACCGCAACAACACGCATCCGCAGTTTGCAGACGCGCGTCCCTGACTTGCGGACAGGCGTTTACAACTTGCAAACACACGTTTGCAACTTGCAAACACGTGTTTACAAACCAAAAACAAGCGTTTACAATTTACAAACACGTGTTTACAACTTACAAACACGTGTTTACAATTTACAAACACGTGTTTACAACTTACAAACACATGTTTACAAACCAAAAACAAGCGTTTACAACTTGCAAACACGTGTTTACAAACTAAAAACACGTGTTTACAGCTTGCAAACACGTGTTTACACATCGACAAGCAAATTCGTTCGCAATTTCGTCAACCAACGACTGCGTTACAACCAGACCGTTACAAACGAAGACCGCGTAAAACTCGGACTTAACGTGCCCGACACAACGCCAACGCCCGTTGCTACACCCACAACATGGCCTATTGCCTCAACCCGCAGCGCAGGCCCGCGGCAAATTCGCGTTGACTGGCACGACTCTTTATCCGCATCGAAAGCAAAACCGACAGGAGTGCACGGATGCGAAATACGACACTCTATACTTGACACGCCGCCGACAACTAACGACGACTTACTACGCTCCGATTTTGCTACCCGCACGCCTCATACGTTTAACTTTAACGAACAGCAACGCGGCAAATCTATCTATTTCTGCCTCCGCTGGGAGACTAACAAAGGCGACAAAGGACCATGGTCGGAAATATTAAAAGCCATCATACCATGAATCAATCCAAAATTCCTAACAAAAACTATTTCAGATCATGACCTTTGCCCCGATGAGGCAATGATTGTTGCTTCGTCGGGGCTATGTCGCTTTTAACAAATTCAACACACAGATAACTAATTTATGTACAATAATGAATAATTAATACAAACTATTATGAACAAAAATTTAATGA
This sequence comes from Tannerella sp., assembly GCA_031279875.1. GTDB lineage: Bacteria > Bacteroidota > Bacteroidia > Bacteroidales > Tannerellaceae > Tannerella. The sequence continues at coordinate 253 of JAITHS010000010.1, read as the reverse complement.
TTTTATTTCTCTGGATTGCTTCGTGCCTCGCAAGCAATCCGCTGTTCGGACAAGGTTCTACCTTGTCTGCTATATCGCTGTTCGGACAAGGTTCTACCTTGTCTGCTATATCCGTGCAGGCTATGCCTGCATCAATAGCTTTACTTTCGCGGCAGGAGCAGGCACAGCCTGCGAAGATAGACCCGACGAGGCACAGCCTCGCCGAAACAACGGACAACGACACAACAGCGCTCAAAGGAACGTGGACGCTGAC
>JAITHS010000073.1 GCA_031279875.1 Tannerella sp. | reverse complement strand
GGAATTATACGCATCTCGCAGCCAGATTTCAAAAAACTTATCATAGACAGAGTAACCGTTATTGTCGTGTGTTATAAATTCTTTGTCTATGAATGTTTTTGACTAATTGCTGCGTCTCTTTTTCGCGGTCACAAAAGTATTCCGGCGATACGTAACCTTGCGTTACAAATGGATTATTGCGTTCTTTCATTTTTTATGTGAATCAAATTATGTGAAAAACATAATGCAAAGGTAAGTATAATCTTTGAAACTTTGGCGATTTCAAAAAAAATACTTATCTTTGTAGTATAAATTAGTTAGTACATAAAGTCAAATGAAAATGAAATCGTCATATTATCAATCTATTGCGCTGTTTTTGCTATGTGCTACGGCGTTAAGTTTCTTCAATTGTAAGGTGCTGCGGATATCTTATGCGGAAAAACAAACGGAAGACGACGCTTACGGCGTGCTACGGGATGCTTTTGTGAATCCATCGCCTGAAGCGCGTCCCAAATGTTACTGGTGGTGTCTCAACGGCAATATTGATACTGTACGTGCCAAACAGGAAATGCGTGCAATGAAAGAAGTCGGCATTACCGGTTTCGACATATTTGAGATAGGCACGGTACTGTCCGATACCGTCATATCCGGCGGACCTGCTTTTATGAGCGACGAATCAATACGCCTTATCAAGTTTGCCGTCGATGAAGCCGCCAAACTCGGCTTGACGGTAGGTCTAAACCTTGCCAGCAGTTGGAATGCCGGCGGCAGTTGGGTACAGCCCCGACACGGAGCCAAGTCGCTATACATGGCTAAGATTAGTGTTGCAGGCGGCGAAACGGCGGCGACTATAAAAGTGCCGTTTCCCAACATCTCGTTTTCCCGCTCATCGTTGGTAGGAGCAGGTTCGGGCAGGCAGTTAATAACGCTTCGTCCCGACGGCAGACCGGACTATTACGAAGACATCGCAGTTCTGGCTATCCCTCAAGGGATTAAGAAAGGCGCTCTTGATACTACTGATATAATAGATGTAACGTCGCAGTTCGACCCTGCTACCGACGAGTTGCGGGCGTCGTTACCACAAGGTCAGTGGGAGATAGTGCGTTATGTTTGTTCAAATTCCGGCCAGCAAATAGTGCTTCCCAGTCCCAACTCCGCCGGTCTGACGATAGACCACTTTGATGCTGAGGCTGTTGAGAGCCATCTGATGTATTTCATAAACAAGTTGCAGCCCGTTTTGGGAGATTTTCGCAAGACACCACTAAAAAGTTTTTACCTTGCCAGTTATGAGGCGCGCGGCATGGTATGGACGCCAACGTTGCCGAAGCAGTTTGTTGAGTTAAACGGCTATGAAATAAGTAAATATCTGCCGTCATTTTTCGACCGTGAGGCATTTGAGGCTAAAACATACGCCCGTGTGCAGTCGGATTTTAGGAAAACTCTTTCGGAGTTGATGATCAATAATTTGTATCGTAAATCGGCGGAGATATGTCATCGTTATGGGCTACAAATCAATAGCGAGGCAGGTGGTCCGGGCTATCCGCTGTATAACGGTCCGGCAGAGCCTCTCAAGGCGCAAGGCAGTATTGATATTCCGCGCGGCGAGTTCTGGATTAATCATTCACGTTTCTATAAGGATGGCACCGACAGCATTGATATACTGCGTGTTGTGAAAGAAACGGCGGCGGCTTCGCATATCTACCGCAAAGGGATTGTTGAGATGGAAGCATTTACGTCATTTATGCACTGGCAGGAAGCACCCTGCGACATGCGTCCGTTTGGCGACAGGGCGTTCTGCGAGGGCATGAACAAGGTCGTCTTTCACGGTTTCAGTCATAACATCGGCACTGCCGGCTATCCGGGATATGTTTATAATGCCGGAACACATTTCAACGACAAGCAGACGTGGTGGAGCATGGCAAAGCCGTTTACAGATTACCTGTCGCGATTGTCGGCAGTGTTTCAAAAGGCTGATTTTAAAGCAGATATACTATGGTATTACGGCGATAAGGTACCAAACTCGGCGACGCCAAAGAATACTCATTTCAAGGTGCCGCACGGGTTTGATTATGAAGTGATTAACACTGATATTTTAGTTAATGACCTGACATTTAATGACGGCAAGTTTCGTCTGTCTAACGGTGCGGAGTTCAGTGTACTGTATGTTGAAAGTGAAGAGGATGTTAATCCGGCTGCCGCGGCAAAGTTGGAAGATTTGAAAAGGAGGGGAGGGAAAATCACACAAACCCCTGCAAGGGTAGTGAATGTTCCGCCCGACTTGTTCGACTGCGACGACGCCCTTGATTTTATCCATTACGTCAGAGGAAATGTCGATGTTTACTTTGTTCGGAATACGCTCAACGAGGCTCTGAAACGAATTATCGGATTTCGACAGAAGGACAAAACGCCGGAGATTTGGGATGCCGTAAGCGGAAATATCATTCCGGTAACGGATTATGAGGTTGCCGACAAATATATCTCTCTGCCTGTAACGTTTGAAAGATACGGGTCGATAATGATTGTTTTCAGAGAAAAAGATGATAGTTCCTCGCTGACCGACATTAAAAGTGGAGATAAACAATCAAACTACCAAACAATCAAATATTTAGAAGGCTCATGGGACGTAGAGTTTACAGCAGGATGGGGAGCGCCGGAAAAGGTTTCCTTCCCAACGCTAATGTCGTGGACAGATTCCGAAATCGAAGGAGTTAAATACTACTCCGGCATTGCAACATACAGTAAATCATTTACTTACTACGACAATACGGACTCAGGCATCTTCCTTGATTTGGGTGAAGTATCGAAAGCAGCAAAAGTGTGGCTAAACGATAAGGAAATCGGTATCGGATGGACAAAACCGTACCGGTTTAACGTTTCGGGAGTCATTGTCAAGGGTGAAAACAGACTCAAAATTGAGGTCGCAAACGTATGGTCAAACAGAATAGTCGGCGATGCGCTTACCGGTCAAAAGTTTACCAACACTAACATGACCTCTACCATGATACCGGCACCAACAATGGCGACAGGCGACCAGACCCGCTATCGTTGGAAAGACGTACCGCTTATCAGGTCAGGACTGCTCGGGCCGGTCAGGATTGAGGAAATCAAAAATCCCACCTTACGGCAACCGTAGGAATGAGATATATGCCTTGTCGAGCGGCAAAGTTATAACAAACTTTCATTTCCGAGCCTATGCTGAGATTGAAATCATCGGCATAACCCTGTAACTGATTGAGATGAAGCCATATCTGCGGCTCAGATAGAAAGATATAGTTGCCGTTGAGCGTCTTCTCGCGCCAATAGTCGGCAAAACCGCTGAATGTGAATACTTTTTGACCGAAATGCCAATACCACGTATAAGTTAACTGGAAGTTGTGCGGCTCGTTAAAATCCTGCTGTTGAATGTATTTATACATTGCAGAGGCGGTATAGCCGAAACTGTAACCCTTATTATTAAATGTATAAGTAACACCCGACAAGTAAGCGTTGCGAACAAAGTTCAAGCCGCCGTTATATTCAAGATGAAGCGAAAGCGGCAACTTCCAAAATTGCAGCTCGCGGGAAATCTCCCAGTATGCGCCTGCAACGCCGGATGACTTGTAGTCCATATCTACAAAAAAGAACGTACTACCCCAACTGTCGGGCTTAAACATCTCGACGGTAGTAGTAATCAGCGGGCGCCCGTGCATGTCTTTGTCGTAAATAAACTTGCCGAAATCGTAATGAACCTGAACGTTTTGGGCAATGACAGGCGTAAAAGGCGTAAAAAAGACACCTAATGAAAGTAAAGAGATTCTTAAAAAATGTTTCATAAACATAAATTTAGTTAAAAAATATCATTAAAAACAGCCGCAAAGATAAACAAAAAAACGAAAAATTTGGCAAACTTAATAAAAAATATTACTTTTGCAGTCTTAAAACAGCAAGAATGAACTTGATAATAGAACAAGGTAACACCAAAATCAAAGCGGCGATTGTTGAAAACGGCGAGATTAAGGTGTTAAAGATTACCGACAACGGCGATTATTCGGAAATAGACGCTTTAATGGCTGATTATAAGCCTGTTAGAGGCATCATGTCGTCGGTAGTAAAGATTGATTTCAGCCTTATCGAACGTCTCCGAAAGCAACTGAAACAGTTTATCCTGTTAGACGGAAAAACGCCGTTGCCGATAGCCATCGACTATAATACGGTCGATACTCTCGGCAAAGACCGTATCGCAGCGGCAGTAGGAGCGGCGTTTATGAAACCTGACGTCAATCTGCTTATCATCGACGCAGGAACGGCTGTTACGTTTGATATAGTCGAGGCTTCGGGGCGTTTTATCGGCGGAAACATCTCTCCCGGCATGAATATGCGCTTCAAAGCCCTCAATCATTATACTGCCGGACTGCCGTCGGTAAGCCCCAAAGACGATGTGCCGTTCATCGGAAACAGCACAGAATCAGCTATTTCGGCAGGCGTTGTCAATGGTATGATATTCGAGATCGACGGATACATCGACACAGTAAAACAAAAGTATAAAGATGGCATTTTAGTTTTTTTAACAGGGGGAGACGCAAAATATTTTGAAAATAGAATAAAAAATTGCACCTTTGCAGGCGAAAATCCGATGATAATCGGACTGAACAGAATACTCAAACATAATGCAAAAGACTATTAACAAGATTGTTATCGCATTTTTAATATGCTTTGTCGGGCTTGAAACGACAGCCCAAAACAGCACAAACTCACCCTACACCCGCTATGGTTACGGAGAGTTGGCAAATCGCTCGTTCGGCGCCGGCAGGTCGATGGGAGGCGTTGGTATCGGATTGCGTTCGCCACGTCAAATCAACCCGATGAATCCGGCTTCATACTCATGTATGGATTCGCTGACGTTTTTGTTTGATTTCGGCGCATCGGCGCAATTGTCGTGGTTTTCGGACGCCAACGGCAAGCAAAACGATTTAAACGGTAACGTAGAATATATGGCTATGCAGTTCCCGCTTCACCAAAAGGCAGCAATGAGTGTGGGACTGATGCCTTACTCACATGTAGGATACAAGTTCGGTGAAGCAAAAAAGTCGGCCGAAGGCTTGCTTTACAGCGAACAGTTTGAAGGCGTAGGCGGATTAAACCTCCTGTATGCCGGCCTGTCTATTGATATATGGAAGAAGCGTCTTTCGGTCGGTGCAAACATCAACTATCTATTCGGTTCGATTACTCACAGCTCTCAAAGCATCTATTCCTACGAATCTCCCAATGCGACGTCGGTTAACAAAACCGTAATGTTTAAAATTAAGAACGCAACATTTGACTTGGGCGCGCAATATACTCATCGGTTAAGCAAGACGGAGAACATGGTTTTCGGGTTGAAATACTCGCCGAAAATGAAACTCAGCAACGAAACTTATCAGTCAATTTCAAGCACAACATCGGTCATAGATACTCTTACCGGCTTGGCTTATGACAAACCGGTAGAATTGGGAGCAGGAATTTCTTATATCAAAACCGACAAACTGACGATAGCGGCCGACATTGATTATCAGAAGTGGAGCGACGTATGGTATGCAGGCAAATCGGAGCAGTTTGACAACAGGCTCAAAATCGCCGCCGGAGCGGAATGGATACCCAACCTCTACTCCCGTCCGTTTTTCAACAGAGTAAGATACCGCACAGGCGCAAGTTACACCGGCTCGTATGTGAAAATCAACGGCAGAGGATACAACGAGTTAAGTTTCAATCTCGGCGCAGGTTTCCCGATAACCGACGGCAGATCTTACATCAACGTGTCGTTTGATTATGTCAAAATAACGCCCGAAATCAAGACGATGATTGATGAGCAATATTTCAGAATGACAATCAGTTACACATTTAACGAATATTGGTTTTTCAAGAAAAAATTAGAATAAAAATATGTCAAACAATTTAAAAGTAACAGATATGAAAACAAAATTAATCTATGTCGCTGCATGTGTGATGATTGCAGCAAGCGCATCGGCGCAAAAGGGAGTCGATAACGGCACCCAGTACGGTTCTGGAGAAGACAGCATAAACTGTGTTACCAATATCAGTTTGTTTAATCCTTACGCCAAAGCGGGCAACTACAAAGATGCCTATCCTTATTGGAAGAAAGTGTATGATGAATGCCCCGCCTCAAATAAAAATATCTATATCTACGGCGTGGATATCATACAGTGGCAGATGTCGCAGGAAACGGACGCCGCCAAGAAAGACGCACTTTTTGAAGACCTGATGAAACTCTACGACAATCGCGTGAAATATTTTGGCGACGACCCGAAATACGGTAAAGACTATATCGTAACGCAAAAGTCTAACATGTACAACAATTTGAAAGGAGACAAAACCGACTACTCAAAGATATACGAATGGACAAAAGAAGTAGTCGATGAGTTTAAAGAAAAAGCCAGACCTATGACTATCTCGCTTTACATGTTCGCCTCATTTAAATTGATGTATGCAGATTTGGATAAGTTTAAAGAACAGTATGTCAACGATTTTCTGAAATGTTCGGAATATTTTGACGCACAGTTGAATGCCGCGACAGCATCTAATGACAGTAAATTAATTGAAGATGTTACCAAATGCAAGACCGAGATAGAGCAAAATTTCGCTTCCAGCGGTGCCGCCGACTGCGAAACGCTCCAAAGTATCTACGAAAAGAAGATTGAAGATAACAAAACAAATCTGGAATTTCTTAAAGAAACGATGACACTGCTGCGGCGCGTAAACTGCAAAGAAACAGATGCTTACTTCGCTGCCGGAACATACGCCTATCAAATTGAACCGACTGCCGAATCAGCTATGAGCCTTGGCGGTAAAGCATTCAAAAATAATAACTTGGAAGAAGTCGAAAAATACTATAACGAGGCTATCGGTATGACAGAGGAAACAGATGTAAAGGCAGACCTCTCTTTTGCTCTTGCTGTTTTGGCAATTCAACAAAACCAGGTTATCAAGTCGAAAGGTCTGGCGCTGAAATGTATTGCCGAAAAAGCAGAATACGGACGTGCATATCTTCTTATAGCACAGGCATATATGACAGCCGGCAAAGGAATCTTCCCTGACGACGCCGTTCTTGCCAAGACGGTATTCTATGCCGCTGCCGATAAAGCGGAAAAAGCAAAGGCCATTGACCCGTCAATAGCAAAAGACGCAAACGAACTCATCAACTCGTGCCAAAAATATTATCCTAACAAGGAAGAAATATTCATGCACCCCGATCTTGACGCAGGTAAGCCGTTTACTATCGGCGGCTGGGTCAACGAAACGGTGAAAATAAGATAAAACTTTCCTCATGTTGATTTATGATTATATAAATCCAAAGAGAGACATGGCAATTGCGTTAATCGCAGTTGTCATGTTTCTTAATGTATTTTTTTCTTGTAGCGGTGATAAAAAAGACACCATAGAAGTTTCTTTCGACCCTCAAACATCTTATACTCTGAAAGAAACAGGCGTCAATACCTACATGTCGGATTCCGGTATTACGCGCTACAAAGTCATAACGGCAACATATCTGATGTACGGCAAAGCATCCGAACCATACTGGTATTTCCCCGACGGTATTTATCTCGAAAAATTTGATACCCTAATGCGCAAGGAAGCTACAATACAAGCCGATACTGCGCGATATTTCGAGCGCCGTAAACTGTGGCAATTAGACGGCAACGTCGATATCTGGCGTCTCGAAGGCAATGCCGACGCCCCGACCGACAGCACCCATTTTGAGACCGAACAACTATTCTGGGACCAGAATACCGAAAAAGTCTATTCCGATTCCTTTATCAGGATAACCAAAGGCGAAAACCTCAATTACGGGATCGGTTTCAGTTCCAATCAGGACATGAGCGAGTACCGCATATTCCACCCCGGCGCCCTTTTCTACATCAATACCCAACGCCGCGACAGCGTAGCCGATGCTTCGTCGGAGCCGTTTGATAGAATTAAAAATT
>JAITHS010000353.1 GCA_031279875.1 Tannerella sp. | reverse complement strand
GGATTCTGTTGTTCGGCGATGACGGCATTGGCGTTGATTTCGCTTATGCCGATAGGGAGTACGCAACGGTTAAAATTCCAGTCAACGGTGGCGCCGCGTCCGCCGGCAGGTATGGCGCTCCAGAAGCCGCCGTCGGTAAATGATACCGTTCCTCCGGTACGCAGAATGTCGAAATAACGGTGTCCTTCGCCGATTAATTCTATGCGGCGCTGTAACATAACTTCGTCAATAACAGCCTGATTATCAGCCGTTGATTCAAAATCTGCGAGCGACGGGTTGCGTTGTCTCACGGTGTTAAGCCATTTGACGGCGTTAGCCTTATCGGGCGACGATTTGCGGACTGCGGCTTCGGCGCCGAGCAGTAATATTTCCGACAGACGTATTATCTTGATATTCACGGCCGAAGGATTTGATTTGCCGTCATTTTCATACTTCATCAGCCATCCTTTGCGGTCGGGTATTTGGCGGTCGGGCGTGGCAAGTCCGTTGCCGAACTCATCGAGACCGAATATACCCCAACGGACGTCGGTAGCATGTGCCGGAGCGTTAAACATATCAAGAAAGCCGTCGCTTACCATCATCGGACCAAGGTCGCGACGGGTTGTGTTACGCGGGGCGTAATAACTTCGTAAAGAAGTACTTCCGAGATCACTTTCGTTAGGAACCATATAAAGCTCGAATATTGATTCGGAGCCGAACTGTTTTGACCATGATGAAACCCAGTTGTCGGCCGTATAAGCCGTATAGCCGCCTTTTTCGATAACGTCTTTGGCATGTGTATAAGCGTTGTCCCAGTCTTTTTTGAAGAGATAAACTCTTGCTAATAAAGCTTTTGCCGCATAATAACTTATCATACCGTTTTTCTTGGCAAAACCGTCAAGTAACGGCAGTGCGTCGTTTAAATCGCTGATTACCTGTTGATAGCATTCGGCAACGGTATTGCGTGCTATTTGAGCTTTGGCGGATAAAACTTTAGTTACGATTGAGGTGCCTAAACTTGCGCCTTCGTCTTTGGCGTAAGGATATCCGTAGATGCGCGTCAAGTCGAAATGAACGAGAGCGCGAACTACAAGAGCCTGACCTTTAATGGCATTGAGTTCTTTTTCATCGGCGGCGGTAGGCGTTTCTACTTTGCCGGCATCAATGCTGGTGATTATGTTGTTTGATTGCAGGAGGATGTCGAAGCCCTGTGTCCAGAGATCGAAATAGTTGTTGCTCGATGGATTTGATGTGAAAAAATATAGCGCATCGCCTGCGATAGCCGTCGTTGTAAGACCGAAATCTCCGCCTTTAAACTCGGCGTAAAGTACCATCTGACGTCCGTAGTAAGATGATGATGTCATGCGCCGGTACATGCCGTTGAGGGCTATGCGGGCGTCGGCAACGTTACCGATAGACAGTAATGAAGACATTGATTCGGAAGGTAATACATTCAAAAAATCTTTGTCTAAGCAAGATGTGGTTGTCAGGCTTATTATTGCCGACATTATGATGGATAAAAATTTAGATACTTTCATATTTTAATATTTTAAAAATTAAGTTCGATACCAAATGTATAAGTCTTACCGATAGGCATTTCCCAACTTTTGACGCCGTAAGCATTGGCTTCGGGGTCAAACCAGTCCTGACTTGCTACCGTCCACAGATTGGCGCCGGTAAAAAACAGGCGGCAATTAGATATTAATGCTTTTTCTACAATCTGTTTTGGTAAGTTATAAGACAGTGTTATGTTTTTGAGTCTCAAGAAGTTATTGTTATAGAGCCAGCGGCTTTGATGCGAGCAGAACTGTTCCGACTCGGCGAGGTCGAGTTTGGGAGCTTGAGTAACATCGCCCGGTTTCTTCCAGTAATCCATCGCCTTAACGGTACGTGTGCGGGAGGTGAAATATCCGTCGTCGTTGACATATCGCTCGAAAGAGTTGTAAATATCACCGCCGAGAGAATAGTTGAAGTTGAGATATAGCGACAAACCTTTCCATGTCAGGTCGGTATTGATACCGCCGAAGAGGTCGGGATCGGCGCATCCGGTAATAGTTTCGGAAGCGCCCGACCATTTGTTGGTAACGGGACGACCGTTAATCTCTTTATATGGCGTCGTTTTGTCGTTGTTGGTAAACCACATCGGTTCGCCTGTTTCGGGGTCAACGCCTGCCCATTCTTTTCCCCAGAACGATTTTGGCGATTCGCCTTCGCGATAAACGAATTTTGCCTGACTGTCGCCTCCTGTCGGGTCATACCAGATAATGTCGGCGCCATCGTACAGTTTCGTTACTTTGCTCTTAAGCGTCGCTGCGTTGATGCTTACGTGCCACAGCAGGTCTTGACGGCGGATTATGTCGCCTCCGATTTCTATCTCGAAGCCGCGATTGTTCATCGCTCCGAAATTAGTCAATATGCTGCTGAAACCGGTATTGGCGGATATAGGAACGTTCTGTAACAGGTTTTTGGAATCGCGGTTATAGTATTCGGCATTGATAGTCAGACGATTTTCAAGGAAGCCGACTTCAACGCCGAAGTTTGAAGTATAGTTCGTTTCCCACGTCAGTTTATCGTCGGCAACGGTGCTTACTATGCCTCCCGGCTCATTATTATAATTGTATCCGAAAGAATAAAGCGGGATATGACCGTAGTTTGACGACGGCAGGGTGCCGTTAACGCCGTAGGAGGCTTTCAAACGCAGGTTTGAGAGCCATTCGACATTACGGAGAAATTCTTCTTCTTTGATACGCCATGCGCCCGAAACCGACCAGAAATCACCCCAACGTGTTGATTCTGAGAGTTTTGAAGAGCCGTCACGACGATAACTGCCGCTAACATAGTAGCGATGAGCATAATTGTATTCGAGGCGGCTGAACGATGAGAGCATATTGTTGCCGTAATAATAGGAGTTGGATGTTTTTTCGCCTGCTGTTGCGACGGTTTTGGAAGTCAGCGTCGGCAGTTTGGTACCGACGGCGCGGACTATATCGGTCTGATTTTTCTCTGCCTCATAACCGACCAGCAATGATACGTTATGATTATCGGCAAAAGTATCTATATAATTGGCTGTTGTGGATGATACCATCTTGAGCCATTTGTTGTGGATATTGGTAACGTTACCGCTTGTGGAACGGGCTTCGTAGTGGATAGCCGCACGCCACGAGTAGTCGTCTAACCGGCTCTCGTCGTATCCGAAAACGGTTTTGATAAACAGTTTATCGCGTATGATATTGAGTTTCAGCCCTTCGTTGATTACAAGACGGTTTACGGTCGAGCGGCTTTCGCGGTAGTTGTCGTAATAAACGACGTTTTGCGCATAAGTTCGCCATGGGTCTGTATGCCACGTGCCGTCTTCGTTTTTAGGAAACCAGTTGTCGAACAGCAGGTTACGTACCATCAGGAAATAGTTTGCGCCGTTGTTATACGTATCGTTGAAGCCGTTTTTCTCTACCGACGAGAACGAGATGTTTGAAGTCAGTTCTAAAAAATCGGTGATATGTCTTGATATGTTGAGGCGACCGCTGTATCGCGACATGTCGTTAGGACGGGCGCGTCCGCTTTCTTTCGTGTAACCTAATGATGTATAGTAAGTTGTCTTTTCGTCGCCGCCGTTTGCGCTCAACTCGTAGTTTTGAAACGTAGCGGTACGCAGCAGCGCATCTTCCCAATTGTAATACTTGCGCGGGTCGTCGCCTATTCGGTCTTTCCAGTCGGTAAGTGCTTTAGCTTGAGCTTCTTCGTATGATATGTCTTCGCGTGCACGCCAGGTTGTGTACATATCTATCGTATATGCTTTCTGGTCTTCGGGCGATGCTTTTTCCCAGTTGTTATAAGCAAAATCGGGCGTCAGACCGGCATTGATTTTGAGGCTGATGTTCATTTTTCCTTTATGACCCGATTTGGTCGTTATCAACACAACGCCATTCGCTGCCCGCGAGCCGTAAAGCGCCGATGCTGCGGCATCTTTTAATACGGTAATATTTTCTATATCACCGGGGTTGATGGTATTCATCACATTATTAGATGAATAGTTAAGATTAGACAGGTCGCCGGAGATAACCGGAACGCCGTCAACCACATACAGCGGCTCGTTGGTAGCGTTCATTGAGCCGGTACCTCTGATGCGGATACTGACGGTAGAGCCTGCCTGACCCGAACCGGGCGACATCTGCAATCCGGCGACCGTGCCTGCAAGGGCATTCTCAAACGATGCTTTCGGAATATCGTTGATAGCCGATGCCTTAACGACGATAGCAGAACCGGTAAAGGTACTTTTTTTCGTCGTTCCGTAGGCTACAACTATCGTTTCTTCCAATCCGATAGCGTCATATTCAAGTTGAACATCAATTACTGACTGTGAGCCGACAAGGACTTCTTTCGGCAGCATTCCGAGAAAATGGAATACGAGAACGGGATTCTTACCTTTTACGGCAATAGAAAACGTTCCGTCGGAGCCGGCAAGGGTAGCATTGGTAGTACCCTTCTCTGTTACTGCGGCTGCTGCAATCGGCAAACCATCGCCCGCATCCGTAATCGTACCGGTGATAATTCGTTGTTGGGCTATTACTTCGAAACTAAAAAACGAACTCGCCAGCAACAACATTAAACTTAACAAAAAATGTTTTTTCATACAATATAATTTCTACTTTTAGATAATAATTTGTAAATTTTCGGTGGCAAAGATATAGTCTTTATTTCAATCATGCAAATTTTTAACATTATTTAACATCAAAATGCTTTTTTGGAGGGCAAAAAAAGTTTGAGGTGCGATGGCATTCGTCATTGCGAGGTACGAAGCAATCCAGAAAA
>JAITHS010000316.1 GCA_031279875.1 Tannerella sp. | reverse complement strand
GCGAGCAGGAGTATATTCAGGTGGCTTGGACAACGAAAGAGCAATCAACTTTTGAGCGGGAAATCCGCCCTTTTGAACGGATTAAGGATTTCAACCGCCGAATTTTGCTCACAACCGATATTGAACCGCCGACAACTTACAAAGGAATACAAAAACAAAATGTAATCGATTGGTTACTAACATAACAGGGCATTCGTCATTGCGAGGTACTTTCTGCTTTCTGCAAACCGCTTGCAGGGTTTAAAACCACTGCAAGGGTTTGACGAATGCCCTGTACGTTAACGTCCTCGCAATGACGTGGTACCGTCTTTCCTCGACGCAGCGACTTTATGGACAGACATTAGGGAACCTCTAAAAATTGATTTTTTCGAGGTTCCCATTAATTATTTGCGGATTTAACACCTTCCGACATCTCAACCTTTCAATGCACCGTTCAGCAAGTAATAGACTTCGTTGTTACGCAAATCTTGGCGAAACTTTCTGATAGTTGTGTCATTATCGATTATAAGCAGTTCAATATCAGCGATTTCGGCATAGTCTTCGATGTGTTCAACCGTCAGCGAGTAAGAGAACGAAGAGTGATGCGTGCCACCGGCGAGTATCCATGCGCCTGCGCCGACTTCAAAATCGGGCTGCGGTTTCCATAGCGCGCAGGCTACGGGCAGTTTCGGAAGCGGTTGAGGCTCAATAACATCTACTTTGTTGACAATCATGCGGAAGCGGTTGCCCATATCCACGATTGTAGCGGCGATACCTGCGCCCGAATGTGCTTGAAAAACAAGGCGTGCGCATGTACGGGCGTCGCCGATGCCGAGAAAATGCACCTCAATACGCGGGCGTTTAGCGGCTATTTCGGGGTTGATTTCGAGCATGTGAGCCTGCAAAATCGAACTGTCGGCGCCGTCAAAGTTCAGAGTGTAGTCTTCAAGAAACGACTGTCCGCCTGCCAATCCCTTGCCCATGACCCACATCGTGCGCACTAATGCTGCCGTTTTCCAGTCGCCTTCGGCTCCAAAGCCGTAACCCTCAGCCATAAGACGTTGCGATGCGAAGCCCATCAACTGCTTCATGCCTTCGAGTTCGTCGAAACTTGTCGTAAATGCCTTTGCGCCTTTCTCTTCGAGGAAGCGTCTCATGCCGATTTCCTGTGCGGCGGCATCGCGCACAAACCGGTGTTTATCAGCGCCTTGCGCACAGTCGGGCGCAAAATCGTATAACCTTTCATACTCCGAAATCAGAGCATCAACTTCGGTGGAAGTAACCGCTTCAACATAAGGCACAAGCGTTGCAATAGGCGCATTATCAACATGATAGCCGAGCCGTATTTCCGCTTCAACTTTGTCGCCGTCGGTTACTGCAACGTTGTTCATATTGTCGCCGAAACGGATTATACGCATCTTTTGCGCATCTGCCCACGCTGCGCAAACGCGCATCCATGCAGCGATTTTAGATTGAGTATCAGCATCTTTCCAATATCCTACTACTACTTTGCGCGGCTTGCGGAGGCGCGAAGTAATAAATCCGAACTCTCGGTCGCCGTGTGCCGACTGATTGAGGTTCATAAAATCCATGTCAATCTCCGACCACGGAATCTTCTCATTATATTGAGAATGCAGATGCAGCAAGGGTTTGCGATAGTCTTTCAATCCGTGAATCCACATTTTAGCGGGCGAGAAAGTATGCATCCACGTGATAACGCCGGCGCATTGCGGGGCGGTGTTTGCGGCGGCAAAAGCGGCGGCAATTTCAGCCGACGAGTTGACCGTCCCCTTATAAACGACTTTCAAAGGCAGATTGCCAGAATCGTTCAGTCCTTTAACCATTTCGGTGGAATGAGCGTCCACCGCGACGACTGCGTCGCCGCCGTACAGGAGCTGCGCCCCTGTAACAAACCAAATTTCTTGATTTTTGTATTCCATAAATTAATAATTTTGAGTTTTATAATAAGTTTTGTATTATATATCAATACTTTGACCTGTTTTTGTCCATTCGATAAAGTTGCAACCGGCTTTTTCGGCAAACGGACGGAACGCTGCGGCTGAAACGTAATCACTGCCAAAGTGCATAGGCGCAAAAACGCTTGTTTTGATTGTTTCTACAAACTGTTGAGCACCAAGCATATAGTTTGTTCCTAACCGCTTATCAACCGGAAACATGGCCACGTCGAGTGAAGGTGCCACTGCTTTCAAGTCGTCTATTTCGCGCAGATAAGATTGTCCGGCGTTGCGTATTTCATCCGGCGTTGAGGTCGGGTCTTCGTCCCAGTGCCAGTTATTGAGGTCGCCGGCATGGAAAACCTTCCGACCGTTTGTTTCTATCAGAAAGGAAATGCCGCAATCGGTTGAACCAAAGGCTTTTATGTCTAATTTATCATCGCTGTAAATATCTCCTTTTGACAGGAAAACAATATCATGCTTATCGGAGAAAATCCCTGTTCTCTTTAAGTTTTCAATAATATCGGACGACAGTATATACTTGATATTCTTGCTGTTATCACGCCATTTCATGATTTCGCGACTAAAATGGTCGGGATGCCAGTGCGAAGCCAGCACATAAATCGGAGAAACGGACTGATGCAGTAATTGTTGAACATGCCTGTCGTCGGAATCTTTCCAAAAATCGATAATTACGGAAAAATCCTGATACTCAATCAAATAGCCGCTATGATAAATATAAGTCAGTGTCATAGTAATTTTGCGTTTATTTTTGTCCGTAATAGGCATTTGGTCCGTGCTTGCGGCTGAAATGTTTTTCGATAAGAAGCGGATTCATTGTCGGCAGCGGGTTAATTCCATAAGTGATGTAGGCCATTTTAGCGACCTGTTCGAGGACAACGGCGTTATGAACTGCGTCGTGAGCGTCTTTGCCCCATGCGAACGGTCCGTGATTTTTGACTAAAACGCCGGGGGTATGGACTGGATTAAGACCGTTACCGGAAATGCCGGTGTAACCGTTGTCAAAGCAACGAATTATAGCATTTCCGGTTTCGGCTTCGTAATCGCCGTTGACTTCTGCAACCGACATATCTGACGTACAGGGAATTGCGTCATGAAAATAGTCGGCGTGGGTAGTGCCGATGTTGGGAATTTCGTGTCCTGCCTGCGCCCATGCTGTGGCGTAAGTCGAATGAGTATGAACTACCCCGCCGATAGTCGTAAATGCTTTATAAAGAGCAATATGCGTAGGCGTGTCGGACGACGGTTTGAGTCGCCCTTCAACAATATTGCCATCAAAATCAACGACAACCATATCTTCGGCACTCATTTCGTCGTAAGATACCCCCGACGGCTTGATAACGACTAACCCCGCCGAACGGTCAATGCCGCTCACATTTCCCCAAGTGAAAATGACTAATCCATGCTTCACAAGGTCGAAATTGGCTTTTAAAACGCTTTGTTTTAATTCGTCTAACATATTTTTTATTCGATTTCCAGCAAAACAACCGATTTCGACGGCATATTGACGGTCAGTTTCCCGTTGGCGAGTTTGGCGCCGGTAAAGTCTTTTATGCCTACGGTTGAGGGCTTGTCGAACGAGTTGTAGTCGGTCAGTTTTGCGGATGTCAGGATTTTGCCCGATACCTTCTTTGCCGTAAAGCCATACAACTGTGTATCAATCGTTTGCGCATTATTGGGATCTATATTAACTAATGTAATATGTATTTTGCCGGAAGCATCTTTCGAGGCGGAAGCGCTGACAGCGTCGAGGCGGCGATATTTGTCGCACGTGAGCGACAGCGGCAACAAAGTAGCGTCCTGATGTACCTTATAAAGATAGAAAGCCCAATAAGTCGGGGTGAGAAGCATTTTTTCGTTTTCGGTCAGTATAACTGCCTGTAACACGTTGACTGTCTGCGCAATATTTGCCATTTTTACGCGGTCGCAGTGAGCGTTGAAGATATTGAAATTCAGTGCTGCAACGATAGCGTCGCGCAGTGTGTTCTGTTGATAGAGAAAACCCGGATTAGTGTTCGGTTCGACGTTATACCATGTTCCCCACTCGTCCATAATCAGTCCGGTGCGTTTTTGCGGGTCATATCGATCCATGATTGTAGAATGTCGAGAGAGCAATTCGTCCATGTAAAGTGTCTTCTCGATGGTAGTATAATACTCATCATCAGAGAATTGCGTAGCCGAGCCTTTGTCGCCCCAGTTTTTCGGAACAGTGTAATAGTGGAGCGAGAGGCCGTTCATGCGGTTGCCGACGTTTTTCATAAGCGTTTCCGTCCAGTTGTAATCGCCGCCGTTAGCGCCGCAAGCAATCCGGTAGAGGTGGTTGTCGCCATAGTTACGGCAAAAAGTGGCGTAACGACGGTACTGGTCGGAGTAAAAATCGGGCGTCATATTGCCGCCACAGCCCCAACTTTCGTTACCGACGCCCCAATAACGCACTTTCCAAGGCTTCTCGCTACCGTTCTGACGGCGCAGGTTTGCCATCGGGCTTTCGCCGTCGAATGTGATATATTCAACCCATTTCGACATTTCTTCGACAGAGCCGCTGCCTACGTTGCCGCAGATATACGGCTCACAATCAAGTTGTTCGCACAGGTCAAGAAACTCATGTGTGCCGAAAGAGTTATCTTCCGTAACGCCGCCCCAGTGGGTATTGACCATCTTCGGACGTTTGTCGCGCGGGCCGATGCCGTCCATCCAATGATATTCGTCGGCAAAGCAGCCGCCGGGCCACCGCAAATTAGGAATTTTTAAGTCTTTCAACGCCTTCACGACATCGTTGCGGATGCCGCGAGTGTTGGGAATAGACGAGTTTTCGCCAACCCAGTAACCGCCGTAAATGCAGCGACCGAGATGTTCCGAGAAGTGACCGTAGATATGACGGTTGATAGTTTTCTTACCCTGTTCTGTATTGATTATCAGGGAGTTTTGTGCATTGACGGCAGATGTTATGCCTAATAATGCGATTGCTGAAATTAATAATCTTGCTTTCATTTTTGAATATTTTTAATGATTTTTGGGTGTAAAAGTAACACTTATTTTTTGAACCGCAAAATTTTTTTATATGTTATAAAACATATTTTTGGGTAATGTTATTTTTTGAAAAGGTTTATTTATCGTGTCGATTTATAAAAAACAAGTTTATACGGGAAAAAACTTTGCTATTTGAAAATAAAGTTGTAACTTTGCCGCAAATTATAAAACAATAAAATGTAAAGATTATGACTAATGCAATAAAAAATAGAATAAAACTAATATTACCCGGATACATTTTTGCCGCCAATGAGTTTGAAGAAACGGCTAAAAGTCCGACTGTCGTCAGCAGAATTTTGAATGAATTTGTTGAAGAAGGCGTTTTGCGCAAATTATCGAAAGGACGTTTTTTAAAGCCTAAAATCGGGAAATTCGGCGAGCTTCCACCTGATGATTACGAAGTGGTAAAAGATTTGCTTTCTCAACGAGGTAAACAGATTGGCTACATAACCGGCTACACGGCTTTCAATGAGTTGGGATTGACTACGCAAGTACCATTTGCCCTGCAAATTGGGACTTACAATGAGAAGAAAAGGCTACAAAGAGGCGCATACAAGATTCGTTTTATCAAACAGCGGAATACAATTACGAAAGACAATATCCCTCTGTTGAAATTGCTTGATTGCCTGCGTTTTTTTTAAATTATTCCTGATGCTATTCCTGATGTATCTTGCAAACGGTTACTTTATCTGTTATCGCAATTAGATGACAATCAAAGGAATAAGATAAAGAAATTGGCGCTTAAATATACCCCTCAGGCTATTGCCTTATTGGGCGCTATGCTCGAAACGCTTAATCCTCAGGAAGATACGACAGTGCTTTTCAAAATGCTCAATCCAATGACCGTTTACAAACTCGGAATTTCAAAATCAGTATTGTCGAATCAAAAGAAATGGTTTTTAAAATGAACTTACATCAACATACTCAGGATTTTATCGAACTCGTTAAATTAACGGCGAATTATTTCAATATTGCCACGGGTTTTATCGAAAAAGATTATTGGATAACGCAAATACTGTATAAATTGTCGCAATCTGCCAATAGAGAAAATGCTGTGTTTAAGGGCGGGACTTCACTTACAAAGGGATATCATCTCACCAATCGTTTCAGTGAAGATATTGATTTGGCTATGATTAACGAAAATCTGTCGGGTAATGCACTGAAAACAAAGATTCGTACTATCGAAAAGGTTATAACAACGGAACTGACCGAAATTGTTGAGCCTCACATCACAAGCAAGGGTTCGATGTATCGTAAATCGCTGTTTTCTTATCCTGCGCTTATTTCAGGTATTGCAAATACACCGAAACGAATTATTATTGAAATAAATGCATTTGCAAACCCATATCCTTTCGTAAAAACGCGAGTTACAACATTAATATCAGATTATCTTACTGTTACAAGTCAAAAAGGAGTCATTGAACAATATGGTTTGCAGCCATTTTTATTGAACATACTTGATAAACGCCGAACAATGGTTGAAAAATTGGTATCGCTTTTAAGGGTATCATTTTCGGGAGATGTGACCAAAGCGATTTCTTCAAAAGTACGCCATTTTTATGATTTGTATTATTTAGCAAACGATTCGGAATGTGTAAAATACATTCAATCTCCAGTCTTTCATATTGACTTATCCGAATTGCTTGTGCATGACCAAAAAACATTTGACGATCCGACAGGATGGCAAACCAAAAATATAACTGACTCTCCGCTAATAACCGATTTTCCTGCGATTTGGGAAAATATACGTTTCGTCTATCAAACCGAACTTACACAATTGTCTTATGGTGCAATTCCCGACGATAGATTGATCAAGGAAAGTTTTGTAAGAATATTTGAAATAATAACCAAATAAAAAAACGAGAGTTATTGGAATAATATGATTATCTTTGCATTCAAATTTATTAATAATAATATGATTACACGAAGAAATTTTTTACGTAAAAGCAGCATAGGAATGGCTGCTTTGGTATCGGCAAGCGGAACGAAATTGCTTGCTAATCATGGTTTTGATTCGCTCGGAGAGGCGACTGATTTCACCTCGCTACGACCTGCTGTCGATAAACGCAATTTTACCTCAAAAGCTGTCGAAGAAGCGATAAAAACAGTGCAAAAGCAACTCAAAGATGAGAAATTATCATGGATGTTCGGCAACTGCTTCCCTAACACGCTTGATACTACCGTTCACTACCGCATACAGGACGGCAAACCGGATACATTTGTATATACCGGTGATATTCATGCCATGTGGCTGCGCGATTCGGCGGCGCAGGTTTGGCCTTATCTCAAACTGATGAAAAATGACGAACCGCTGCGGAAACTTATCGCAGGGGTTGTCAACAGGCATACCAAATGCGTACTTTTTGACCCTTACGCCAACGCTTTCAACGATGGCCCGACCGGCGGCGAGTGGAAAACCGACCTCACAGACATGAAACCCGAACTCCACGAGCGCAAGTGGGAGATTGACTCGCTTTGCTACACCGTCAGGCTGGCTTATCACTACTGGCAAATTTCGGGCGATACGGAAGTGTTCGACAAAAACTGGCAAAAAGCGGCGGCGCTGATAGTCAAGACTTTCAAAGAACAGCAACGCAAAAATTCGCTTGGGCCATACAAATTTCAGCGACGCACCGAAAGGCAACTTGATACCCTTTGCAACGACGGTTACGGCGCGCCCGTCAATCCGGTAGGTCTGATTGTATCGTCGTTTCGCCCTTCCGACGACGCTACGACGCTCAATTTCCTTATCCCCTCAAACCTTTTCGCCGTTACTTCGCTGAACCAACTGAAAGAAATTTCAACAAAAGTAACAAAAGATACAACTTTTGCTGCCGAATGTGAAGCGCTCGCAAAAGAAGTAAAAGCAGCAATCGACAAATACGCTGTAAAAGAGCATCTTAACTATGGCAAAATCTATGCTTTCGAGGTTGACGGCTTCGGCAACAGTCTCTTCATGGACGACGCTAACGTACCGAGCCTGTTAGCGTTGCCATATCTGGGATGCGTAGATAAAAACGACACTATCTATCTGAATACAAGGCGTTTTGTGTGGAGCAAAGACAATCCGTATTTCTTCAAAGGCAAAGCAGCCGAAGGTATTGGCGGACCCCATATCGGTTTTGATATGATATGGCCTATGAGCCTGATACTTAAAGCAATGACATCGCAAAACGACGAAGAAATCAAATACTGCGTCCGTACCCTGCGCGATGCCGACGGCGACAAAGGCTTTATGCACGAGAGTTTCCACAAAGACAACCCAGCCAAATTCACCCGCTCGTGGTTTGCATGGGCTAACACCCTTTTCGGCGAACTCATCCTCAAATTAATAAACGAAGGTAAAACGAACCTCTTAAACGGTTAACCCTAAACAAACCGCTTGCAGGGTTTGGGATGACGGTACCACGAACCCTTGCAGTGGCGCAAGTGTCGTCTCTCATGCGGGACTTGAAGTTTGAAATGCTGAAATGTTAGGGTCTTTTTATTTCCATACGATAATTTCCGGCAACTAATTGATACGCGCCGTTGGCGGAAAGGATGTCGATTTTATCGCCGTTCGACAGTTGTGCTTTGCTGATTTTGTA
Organism: Tannerella sp.; assembly: GCA_031279875.1. GTDB lineage: Bacteria > Bacteroidota > Bacteroidia > Bacteroidales > Tannerellaceae > Tannerella. Next base: position 36 of record JAITHS010000316.1, on the reverse strand, counting down.
TCCTTTCGGCAAAGTCAGTGATGCGGTCGTATTTGC
>JAITHS010000266.1 GCA_031279875.1 Tannerella sp. | reverse complement strand
TTCGCCGGTCTGATAGCTTCAACGCACTTGCAGGCGCAGGATGTTGCCGCTGAAAATGCCGTAATTGATTCGCTGGAACGGATGCTGAAAACAGAACTGCTGTCGGACGACGAATGTGTGGATATTTACGGACAGTTGAGCGACATCTATGTTCAGACCGATGGCGAAAAGGCTGTACAGTATGCTCTTACAGGCATTACGCTTGCAAAGAAAACAGGTAATGCGGAAAATACGGCCTATCTGTATCGCAAAATCGGCGACGCCCGTTATTATCAGAGCCGTTACGACGAATCGCTCGAAAGTTATGAGATCGTTTTACATCTGCTCGAAGGGAAAATAACTACCGAAAAAGGCAAATCTACACTTGCCGCAACGCTTGTCGATATGGGCAGCATTCACAATATCAGAGGTAATTTGCATACGGCGCTGGAATATTATTTCCGTGTATTGAAACTTTCGGAAACAGATTATGATAAAAATCTGATAAATACGTATGCCAACATGGGGCAAATATACCTCACAATGAACAACTTTGCACAGAGCGAATTATATTTTCGGAAAATGGAAAAAACTTGCATTGAGGCTGGCGATTCGTTAAGCCTTGCCTACGCGCTTGATGGTCTGTGCGAAACTTATCTGCATGACAACAAACTTGAAGAAGCGCTCCAATGTGCCGAAACAGCCAATCATATTGTTGACATTCATCCCAAAGCAACGCCGAGAGAGAAAATGACCGGTCTGCTGTCGCTGGCAACCGTCTGGTTTGATGGATATCGCAACGGAGAACGTGCATTACAGTACGCTAAAGACGCGCTGGGATATGCCGAACAGTGTAACCAGCCGCTCTACATTGCCCATGCCCTCTGTCAGATGTCGAGCATATATATCAGTCAAAAACAATATCTTGAAGCCGAAGAAACCGCTTTGAGGGCTTTTGACGCCGATTCGTCGAGTTCATACGTCAATACCGCTCTTCACGAAAACATTGTGAAAGCCAATATCATGCTGGGAAACAAAAACAAGGCGGAAGACTATTTCGACCGCTACAAAAAATGGGTAAACGACTATTCGCAAAAGAATTTTCAAGCCTCGCTGACGGAAATGGAAGTCAAATACGAAACAGCAAAGAAAGAAACGCAAATCGCCGTACTCGAAGAAGAAAAACGGATGATGATATGGTTGAGTATTGCCTGTATCGCAGTATTGCTGCTGGCTTTGGCTGCTTTCTTTTTCCTCTGGCGATGGACGGTACAGAAGAAACACCTTGCCGAAAGCCGCAGGGAATTGGCTGAACAGAAAGTAAAACAGTTGGAACAGGAAAAACAACTTGTCGCCATACAAGCCCTGCTCGACGGCGAAGTGCAGGAGCGTACACGCCTCGCTCGCGACCTTCACGACGGGCTGGGCAGTATGCTTACGGGAGCAAAGATGAGCGTCGAAAGCCTGAAAAAAGATGCCCTGCGGGGTATAATCGAGAGTGAAAATTTCAACAACGCTTTAAAAATCCTCAATGACTCTTCGCATGAACTTCGCCGTATAGCGCATCACCTGATGCCCGACGCGCTGTTGCGTTTCGGACTGAAAACCTCAGTAAGCGATTTTTGCAATACGTTGTCGGCAGTTAAATTTCACTGGTACGGCAACAACATACGCCTCAACCCTAAAACGGAAGAAATGATATACCGAACTATCCACGAATTGGTAAACAACGCTTTGAAACATGCCCGCGCTTCACAAATCATCGTGCAAATAATTAGTGAACCCGACCGCCTTGCCTTTACCGTACAAGACGACGGTTGCGGTTTCGACCCCCAAGCGGCTACCAAAGGCATGGGATTACAAAACATCCGCACCCGCGTATCTTCGTTCGGCGGTATTATTAACATCTCCTCAAAAGCCGATGAAGGAACAGAAATTAATGTGGAGTTGAGAGTTGAGAGTTGAAAATTAAAAATTACGAATTAAAAATTACGAATTAAAAATTGTGCGTTGATAAAAATGAAAACAAAAAATATTATACAGGAAAAATCGTTTGCGTTTGCAATTAGAATCGTGAAACTATACCAATTTCTTTGCGAAGAAAAGAGAGAATTTCTCTTATCAAAACAACTACTTCGATGCGGAACATCTATCGGCGCCAATATTGAGGAATCAATTGGAGGTCAATCCGACAAAGATTTTTTGTCAAAAATAAGTATCAGATATAAAGAAGCAAGAGAAACCGTTTATTGGATAAAATTATTGTATGCTACCGGATATTTAAATGATAAACAGACAGCAAGTATGCTCGCCGACGCAGAAGAACTATGCAAAATACTGGCTAAAATTCAAATCACCCTAAAAAATCTTACTTCGTAATTTTTAATTTTTAATTCGTAATTGATATGATAAGTGTTTCAATCGTGGACGACCACAATATTGTTCTTGACGGGCTGGAAAAAATTATTGCCGAATCGGGCATCGCAGTACTGACGGGAAAAGCCGGTACGGTAGCAGGATGTCGTGAAATGCTCAAAAAAAGGCAACCTGATGTGCTGATTCTTGATGTCGGATTGCCCGACGGCAGCGGCATGGACTTGTGTCCACAACTCAAAGCAGAATATCCGGCAATGAACATACTCATACTGACTAACTATGCCGAATATGCCGTTATATCACACATACTCAACAACGGCGCTTCGGGTTATATCCTTAAAAACGCCTCTTCGGAAGAAATCATTGAAGGCATCCTCACAGTAGCCTCCGGCAAACGCTTCCTGTGCGAAGAAACGGATTCGGTATTGAAAAACGAAAAAGACAGGCAAGTTATCCTCACAAGGCAAGAACTCCAACTGTTGAAACTGCTCGCGGCAGGTTATACCAGCAAAGAAATAGCCGATAAAATGTGCCTCGGCTACGAAACCGTGCGCAGCTACCGCAAAAACCTGCAAACAAAATTAGGCGTCCGCGGCACCGTCGAACTGACCCGAATAGCGATAGACAAGAAATTAGTGTGA
>JAITHS010000262.1 GCA_031279875.1 Tannerella sp. | reverse complement strand
CTTGCAAATTCAGCATCATTAACAGAAAATCCTATCACAGGGCCATCTACCGTATGTACAAGCCCCTCAACTTTCTCAATAAACAACTTGATGCCTAATGGCTCTGTAACATGGAGTGTTTCCGGTCCTTTCTCTCTATCTAACCAGACAAATACATCCGTAAGCGTGACAAAGACAGGATCAAGCAATTCAAACGGGATATTAACTGCTACTATAAATGGTAATATGGTGATAACTAAATCTATAACGCCATGCTTTATCCATATTAATGGCCCTAGCGTAATTTGTGGCTTTTATAATGATTACGAGATACCAAATCTTCCTGCCGGAATTTCAGGCAGTCAGATAACATGGTCAAGTAACACTCCAATAATTTCTATCGTCGGCAGCAACATAGGTGCAGGAGTAACAATAAGAGCAAACGGCGCTTTGGGGGGTATAGGAGTATTATCTGCGAATGTTAATGGCACTCAAATAAGTAAAACTATCTCAATTCTCGGAACAAGTTTCGGTAACAACATTGAAGGACCCTCCACTATGCCTATAGACTCTTATCAGGATTATAGTCTTAACCAATTTACATCTGTAATCTTTGGACCTGATGATCCATTTTGCGGATGTTTTTATTACCAATGGACATGCAGTCCTAATCTTACAATAGAATATGAAGGTCCGTCGATTGAACCTGATTTTGTAAGTCAATCAAGCGGAGATCCGGAACCGGAATATCCGGATGAAGAAGAGTTGGGATGGTCTCTTAATGCGCAAGTTCATGCTGTTGGCTGTGGTTCCGGCTGGATAAGGTTAGCGGTTCATGTTAACGGTGATTCTACAATCTATAATAAAAGCGTTGATGTAACATGTTCAGGACAGCAAAGCAGCAGCAGAAGCAGCGGCGTCGGCACTTTTAGTGTCGCGGTCAGCCCCAATCCCGTAGATGACAGATTGACTGTCAATATACAGCCGGTCGTTGTCGGTCAAGCAAAACAAAAGACCTCATACGATGTCCTGTTGCGCAATTTCGGCGGGACAGTCGTCCGTCGGTTAAAAACATCAACATCATTTGACCTTGATGTATCAGACTTACCGGGAGGAGTTTACTTCCTGTCGGTTTCGGATGATATCGGGTCGCAACCAATAGTAAAACAAATATTAATTAAGTAATAACAACAAAAAGTAAAGAAATGCCAGGATTATTAGGAAAGAAAATCGGAATGACATCCGTATTCAGTGCCGAGGGAAAAAATCTTCCATGCACTGTTATCGAAGTAGGTCCTTGCGTTGTTACGCAAATCAAAACTGAGGAGAACGACGGTTATAAGGCTGTGCAGTTAGGCTTTCAGGAAAAGAAAGACAAACACACCACAAAGCCCGAACAAGGTCACTTCAAAGCAGCAGGCGTAAAACCGCAAAGGTACCTGGCCGAGTTCAAAGGCTTTGAGACCGACTACAAACCCGGCGACGTAGTGAATGCAGAACTGCTGAACAACGTCAGTTTCGTGGACATAATCGGAACCTCGAAAGGTAAAGGCTTCCAGGGAGTTATGAAACGTCATAACTTCGGAGGAGTAGGAGAAATGACACACGGTCAAAGCGACCGTCAACGCAAGCCGGGAAGTATCGGCGCATGTTCGTATCCCGCGAAAGTATTCAAGGGAACGCGAATGGCAGGACAGATGGGTAACGCCCGCGTTACCGTTCAAAACCTGCAGGTGATTAAAGTGATACCCGAAAGCAATATCCTTATGGTAAAAGGTAGTGTTCCGGGAGCTAAAGGTTCAATTTTATTAGTGGAGATTTAAAAACATGGAACTGAACGTATTAAACAAAAAAGGAGAGGAAACAGGCCGTAAGGTAACTCTCAGCGATGACGTTTTCGGTATTGAACCTAACGACCACGCAATCTATTTGGATGTGAAACAGCATCTTGCAAATCGCCGTCAAGGAACGCACAAGTCGAAAGAACGTAGCGAAATAGCCGGCAGCACCCGCAAATTAGGTCGTCAGAAAGGCGGCGGCGGCGCCCGCAGAGGCGACATCAAATCGCCCGTGCTGGTAGGCGGCGGCAGAGTGTTTGGACCAAAACCGCGCGACTACTCGTTTAAACTCAACAAAAAAGTGAAAGCCCTCGCCCGCAAGTCAGCACTGACCTACAAAGCAAAAGACGGAGCAATCACAGTGATAGAAGACTTTACGATAGAAACGCCAAAAACGAAAGAATTTATTGCGCTCCTTAAAGACTTGAAAATCAACGGAAAGAAACCACTCTTGGTTCTGTCCGAAAAAAATGACAACATACTCTTGTCGGCACGCAATCTGCCAAAAACAGGCGTAGTAACAGTTACGGAACTCAACACCTACAAAGTGCTTGACGCTACCAACCTGTTGCTCACCGAAAGCGCAGTAACAGTATTGGAAAACAATTTTAAAGCAAAGGAGGATTAAGACGATGGGCATAATAATCAAACCGATAGTAACAGAGAAAATGACGGCAACAACCGATAAATTTCCGAACCGTTACGGTTTCCGCGTCAGTCCGGAAGCAAATAAATTAGAGATAAAAGACGCAGTAGAGGCAATGTATCAAGTAGTTGTAGTTGACGTCAACACGATGCGCTACAGCGGTAAGACAAAAAGCCGCTACACCAAATCGGGCGTAGTAAGCGGTCGTGGGGATGCGTTCAAAAAAGCAATAGTAACATTGAAAGAAGGCGACACGATTGACTTCTTCAGTAATATTTAATAAAACGAAATGGGAATCAGGAAATTAAAGCCCACAACCCCGGGGCAAAGACACAAGATTATCGGTGCGTTCGACAATATCACTGCGAGCGTACCGGAGAAATCTCTTGTTAGAGGCAAAAAATCGTCAGGCGGCCGCGATAACACCGGCAAAATGACGATGCGCTACATCGGAGGCGGACACAAACAAAAATACCGCTTCATCGACTTCAAGAGAAGCAAAGATGGCATTCCTGCAACAGTAAAAACGATAGAGTACGACCCAAACCGTACATCACGCATAGCACTGTTGTATTACGCCGACGGAGAGAAGAGTTACATCGTCGCTCCTAACGGACTGGAAGTAGGCCAAACAGTGATGTCGGGCAGCACCGCAGCGCCCGAAGTAGGCAATGCGTTACCGATGCAGGACATCCCCGTCGGTACGATAATACACAACATCGAACTGCGCCCCGGTCAAGGCGCGAAATTAGTCCGTTCAGCCGGCGCTTTCGCACAGTTGACCTCCAAAGAAGGCAGTTACGCAATCATCAGAATGCCGTCAGGCGAGATACGCAAGATACTCGCCGCCTGCAAGGCAACAGTCGGCAGTGTCGGTAACTCAGACCACGGGCTTGAGAAATCAGGCAAGGCAGGTCGCTCTCGCTGGTTAGGGCGTCGTCCTCACAACCGCGGCGTAGTAATGAACCCCGTTGACCACCCGATGGGCGGCGGCGAAGGTCGTGCATCAGGCGGACATCCGCGTTCACGCAAAGGTCTCTATGCCAAAGGATTGAAGACGAGGGCTCCGAAAAAATCCTCCAATCGTTACATTATTGAGAGAAGGAAAAAGTAAACTAACTGATTAATAAAGAAAGTAAACTATATGAGTCGTTCGTTAAAAAAAGGTCCGTACATCAATGTCAAACTCGAAAAACGAATTCTGGCGATGAATGAATCGGGCAAAAAAACAGTATTAAAGACATGGGCGCGTGCGTCAATGATATCCCCCGACTTTGTGGGACATACAATCGCCGTACACAATGGAAACAAATTTATTCCGGTATTCGTTACCGAGAATATGGTAGGTCATAAATTAGGGGAATTTTCGCCGACGCGAATATTCCGCGGTCATGCAGGAAATAAAAAATAGTACATCATGGGAGCAAGAAAAAGAATTACAGCAGAACAAAGAAAGGAAGCGCTTGCCAAGATAGCATTCGCTAAACTGAACAACGTACCCTCGTCACCACGCAAGATGCGTCTTGTAGCCGACATGATACGCGGTATGGAAGTATTCCGCGCCCTTGGCGTACTAAAATTCTCAAACAAAGATGCGGCAGCGAAAGTTGAGAAACTCCTTCGCTCGGCAATAGCCAATTGGGAAGCAAAAAATGAACGTAAAGCCGAAGGCGGCGAACTGTACGTAACCACCGTACAGGTTGACCCCGCTACGACGCTCAAACGCATGCGCCCCGCCCCGCAAGGCAGAGGCTATCGCGTTCGCAAGCGCTCTAACCACGTATCCCTGACGGTAGGCACACGCAAAGCAACAGTGCAAACCAATGAGAATGAAGAAACAACTAATACAGAAAGTCAAAATTAATTGCAGATGGGACAAAAAGTTAATCCGATAAGTAATCGTTTAGGAATCATCCGCGGATGGGATTCCAATTGGTATGGCGGAAACAATTATGGCGATACCTTGCTCGAAGACAGCAAGTTACGCAAATATTTGTATGCCCGTCTCGCAAAAACGACAATCTCCCGAATAGTGATAGAACGGACATTGAAACTGATAACAATAACAGTTTGCACATCACGTCCGGGCTTCATCATCGGCAAAGCCGGTTCGGAAGCAGACAAACTGAAAGAAGAGTTGAAGAAAATCACCGACAAAGACGTACAGTTGAATATCTACGAAATCAAACGCCCCGAACTTGAAGCGGCATTAGTGGCAAACAATATCGCCCGCCAACTCGAAGGCAAAATACAGTACCGTCGCGCCATTAAAATGGCAATAGGCAACACAATGCGCAGCGGTGCCGAAGGTATTAAGGTAATGATTTCAGGTCGTATCAACGGCGCCGAAATAGCACGCTCGGAGATGTACAAAGAAGGTCGTACCCCGCTTCACACTTTTCGCGCCGACATCGACTACGCCCTCGGAGAAGCTCTTACGAAAGTAGGACTGCTCGGAATCAAAGTATGGATATGTCGTGGCGAAGTTTACGACAAACGCGACCTTGCGCCGTCGTTTGAAAAAGAATACGGCAATCGCGGCGGCGACGGCGGTTATGGCGGCGGTCGCGATGGCGACAAATCGTTTAAACGCAAACGCATCGGCGAACGCGATGGCGGAAGATATTATGATAATGACCGCGAAGGCGATAGCGGCGGCGAACGCGGCGAACGTCGTGAACGTAGCAGCGGCGGTAACAATCGCGGCGGTGGCAACCGTGGCGGTGGCGGCGGCTTCGGAGGCGGCGGTAATCGCGGTGGCGGTTACGGCGGCAATCGCACCGGCGGCGGTTCGGGACAAAGCGGGAACCGTGGCGGCTAGAGCGGCGGCGGCGGTGGCAATCGCGGCGGCGGATCAGGTCAGGGCGGTAACCGTCCTGCTGGTAGCGGCGGCTATGTCAATCGTAGCGGCAACACAGGTAGCGGCGGCGGCTATGGCGGCAATCGCGGCGGCGGCGGCTCAAGCAGCGGTGGCGGCTACGGCGGCAATCGCGGCGGATCAAGCAGTGGTGGCGGCTATGGCGGCAATCGCGGCGGCTCAAACAGCGGTGGCGGCTACGGCGGTAATCGCGGTGGCGGCTACGGCGGCAATCGCGGCGGATCAGGAAGCGGCAACTACTCCGGTAGCGGCGGTGCAGGCGGCGGAACGTCAAACTCAGGCAGAGGTACATCAAACCCTTCCGGAGGCAATAAACCAACTCCAAGCACACCCAAAGAGTGATAAAAGAATGAATCGTTAAATATTTTTTAAAAGAAGTAAAGAATTATGTTACAACCCAAAAAAGTAAAATACAGAAGACCCATGAAAGGGCGGGCAAAAGGTCTCGCTCAAAGAGGGAATCAGTTGGCTTTCGGTTCGTTCGGAATCAAGTCGTTAGGCACCATCTGGCTCACAGGACGTCAACTGGAAGCCGCCCGTGTAGCCGTAACCCGTTACATGCAGCGTCAGGGTCAAGTATGGCTGCGGATATTCCCCGACAAGCCAATCACAAAGAAGCCCGCCGACGTGCGTATGGGTAAAGGAAAAGGAGACCCCGAAGGCTTCGTCGCGCCGGTAACACCGGGACGTATAATATTCGAGATAGAAGGCGTACCCTTCGACGTAGCGAAAGAGGCACTACGCCTCGCGGCACAAAAACTGCCCGTCGTTACTAAATTTATAGTACGCCGTGATTATGATATTAAAAACGAAACAGTGTAAGGAGGCAGCAAAATGAAGAAAAAAGAAGAAATCAAAGGTTTAAGTACCAAAGAACTGTACGAAAAAGTTGATGCGGAGACATTTGCACTCCAACAACTCAAGATGAACCATGCGGTATCGCCGCTTGATAACCCGTCGGACATCAAGGTCAAACGTCGCAACGTAGCACGCTTGCTGACCGAACTGCGTCAAAGAGAAGAATTAGAAACCGAAAAAGCATAACGTGATATGGAAACGAGAAATTTAAGAAAAGAAAGAGCGGGCGTTGTCCTGAGCAACAAGATGGAGAAAAGCATCGTCGTTGCGGTAAAATGGAAAGAAAAACACCCGATATACGGTAAATTCGTGAACAAAACGAAAAAGTATCACGTGCACGACGAGAAAAACGAGTGCAACATCGGAGATACAGTAAAAATAATGGAGACCCGTCCTTTGAGCAAAACCAAAAGATGGCGTCTGGTAGAAATAACAGAAAGGGCTAAGTAAGATGATACAACAAGAAACAAGACTTACAGTAGCGGACAACAGCGGCGCCAAAGAAGCACTGTGCATCCGCGTATTAGGAGGCACCCGCCGCCGCTATGCGTCGGTAGGCGACATCATCATCGTAACGGTGAAAAACGTCCTCCCGTCAAGTGATATGAAAAAAGGAACAGTAAGCAAAGCGGTAATAGTGCGCACGAAGAAAGAAATACACCGTCAAGACGGCTCGTATATCCGCTTCGACGACAACGCATGTGTACTGTTAAATCAGGCAGGCGAAATTCGCGGCAGCCGTATCTTCGGACCCGTAGCCCGCGAACTGCGCGCTACTAACATGAAGATAGTATCTCTCGCGCCCGAAGTTTTATAATTATTAATTTATAACCGATTATGAGCAAGTTACATATCAAAAAAGGCGACATCGTGTATGTCAATTCAGGCGAAGACCGCGGTAAAACAGGACGGGTACTCAAAGTACTCGTAGAGAAAGAACGCGCCATCGTTGAAGGCATCAACATGGTAACAAAACACGCCAAACCCTCCGCCAAAAATACACAGGGCGGCAGAGAAAAGAAAGAATCGTCGGTTCACATCTCCAACCTCAATCCGCTGGACCCAAAATCGGGCAAACCAACGCGCGTAGGCCACAAACTTGTGAAAGCGACATCAGCCAAAAAGAAAGATAAAATAGTACGTTACGCTAAACGTTCAGGGGAGGAATTGAAATGAGTACAACAACAGCATTGAAAAAAGACTATACGGAACGCATCGTTCCCGCCTTGAAGAAAGAGTTCGGCTATACCTCCGTAATGCAGGTGCCGGTACTCGAAAAAATCGTTGTCAATCAAGGACTTGGCATAGCCACCGCAGATAAAAAAATCATCGACGTGGCTATCGACGAACTGACAGCCATAACAGGGCAAAAAGCCGTCGCAACATTCTCAAAGAAGGATATATCCAACTTTAAACTGCGTCGCAAAATGCCTATCGGCGTCCGCGTAACCCTGCGGCACGAACGGATGTACGAGTTCCTCGAACGCCTTGTTCGCGTTGCCCTGCCCCGTATCCGCGACTTCAAAGGCATAGAATCGAAACTCGACGGACGCGGTAACTATTCGCTTGGTATTCAGGAACAAATCATCTTCCCTGAAATCAATATCGATAACATTACCAAAATACTCGGAATGAATATCACTTTTGTAACAACGGCAAAAACCGACGAAGAAGGCTACGCCCTCCTGCGCGAGTTTGGCTTACCATTTAAGAACATTAAAAGGAATTAAACAACATGGCAAAAGAATCAATGAAGGCTCGCGAAGTGAAAAGAGCCAAATTAATAGCAAAGTACGCCGAGAAACGCGCCACACTGAAAAAAGAAGGCAAATGGGAAGACCTCCAAGCACTTCCCAAAAACGCCTCGCCGGTACGCCTCCATAACCGCTGCAAACTGACCGGTCGCCCAAAAGGCTACATGCGTCAATTTGGCATCTCACGCATACAGTTCCGCGAAATGGCTTCCGCAGGACTTATTCCGGGAGTTAAAAAAGCATCATGGTAACGAACAGAAAAAAATTAAATATTGTTCCGGAAGCCGGAATCAATTTAAAACAATAAAAAAATGACAGACCCTATTGCAGATTATTTAACAAGATTGCGTAACGCAATTAAGGCGCAGCACCGAGTAGTTGACGTGCCAGCCTCAAATTTGAAGAAAGAGATAACGAAAATTCTCTTCGACAAGGGCTACATACTTAATTTTAAGTTTGTGGACGACGGTCCTCAAGGTACTATCAAAGTAGCCTTGAAATATGACCCCGTGAACAAAGTAAACGCGATAAAGAAACTCGAAAGATTTTCGTCGCCCGGTTTACGCCGTTACACGGGCTACAAAGACATCCCCCGTGTACTCAACGGCTTGGGAATTGCTATTATGAGTACTTCAAAAGGCGTGATGACCGACAAGGAAGCACGCGAGTTGAAGATTGGCGGTGAGGTTTTATGCTTTATTTATTAATGAAAGGAGGAACCGAAATATGTCAAGAATAGGAAAATTACCCATCAAAGTGCCTGCCGGCGTTACAATTACGCAAAAAGACGGCACAATAACAGTCAAAGGTCCGAAAGGCGAACTCTCGCAGGCCGTCAATCCGGACATAACCGTTGAACTGAATGACAACACGCTGACCGTAAGCCGTCCGTCGGACGAACTGCAACACCGTGCGTTTCACGGCCTCTATCGCGCCCTGCTAAACAACATGGTAACAGGCGTATCCGAAGGCTACCGCAAACAGTTGGAACTCATCGGAGTAGGCTACCGTGCCTCAAACGACGGTCAAGTACTCGAACTCTCGCTCGGCTATACCCATAACATCTATTTGGAACTGCCGAAAGAAGTAAAACTCGAAACTAAAACCGAACGCAACAAAGCACCTCTTATTATCCTCGAATCGGCTGATAAACAGTTGCTTGGACAGGTTTGTGCAAAAATACGCTCGTTCCGTATGCCGGAGCCATACAAAGGCAAAGGTATCAAGTTTACGGGTGAAGTGATAAGAAGAAAATCAGGTAAATCTGCGGCTAAATAGCCTCTTAAAACGTTGATATTATGGTAACAAAAGAAGAAAGAAGAGAAAAAATCAAAAAGAGCATTCGCGGCAAAGTGTCCGGCACAGCCGCTCGCCCGCGTCTGACAGTGTTCAGAAGCAATAAGCAGATCTACGCGCAGGTCATCAACGACGAAACAGGCACGACATTAGCCGCCGCCTCATCACTCAAAATAACCGAAAAGGCACCGAAAAAAGAAATCGCCGCCAAAGTAGGCGAACTGATAGCCAAAAATGCGCAGGCAGCAGGTATCCAAACAGTCGTTTTCGACCGCAACGGCTACCTCTATCATGGGAGAATTAAAGAACTGGCTGATGCAGCCCGAAACAACGGACTTAAATTTTAACGACAATGGCAATAAATAACAGAGTTAAACTAACAAGCGATTTGGTATTGGAAGATAAATTAGTGGCAATCAACCGCGTAACGAAAGTTACAAAAGGAGGTCGCACATTCACTTTCGCGGCAATTGTCGTAGTCGGTAACGGAAACGGCATCATCGGCTGGGGACTTGGCAAAGCAGGCGAAGTAACAACCGCCATAGAGAAAGGTACGGAAGCAGCAAAGAAAAATTTAGTTAAAGTACCCGTCTATAAAGGAACCATCCCTCACGAACAGGTAGCAAAGTTCGGCGGCGCCGAAGTACTGCTCCGTCCCGCTTCTGCCGGTACGGGAGTGAAAGCCGGCGGCGCCATGCGTGCCGTACTCGAAAGCGTAGGCGTTAAAGACGTGCTGGCAAAATCCAAAGGCTCGTCAAACCCCCACAACCTCGTTAAGGCAACCCTCGCTGCACTCAACGAAATGCGCTCACCCATGATGGTAGCCAAAAATCGCGGTATCACACTTGAAAGAGTATTTAAAGGATAATTTAATCTCAGGAGGACTAATCACAATGGCAACAATAAAAGTAACACAGATTAAAAGCCGCATAGGCTGCCCAAAAGACCAGAAGAGAACTTTAGATGCTCTCGGACTGACAAAAATGCACAAGACGGTAGAGCATGAAGCAACCCCGTCGATCGAAGGCATGATACGAAAGGTGAAACACTTGGTAACGGTAGTTTAAATTTAACAATTAAAACAAAAAAAGAATATGAACTTATCAAATTTAAAACCTGCAGCGGGGTCGGTCAAGACACGCAAGAGAATAGGACGCGGACCGGGTAGCGGTCTGGGCGGTACCTCTACACGTGGTCACAAAGGCGCCAAAGCACGTTCCGGCTATAAAAACAAAATCGGCTTCGAAGGCGGTCAGATGCCGTTGCAGCGCCGTCTGCCGAAATTCGGCTTCAACAACATCAACCGTGTTGAGTATAAGGCTATTAACCTTTCAACCCTTCAAAAACTCGTTGACGACAAGCAAATCGCCAAAATAGGTATCGAAGAGTTGATAGCAGCAGGCTTCATATCATCGAAGCAGTTAGTCAAAATACTTGCCAAAGGCGAGTTGACGGCAAAGATAGACGTTGAGGCGCACGCTTTCTCGAAATCGGCGGAAGCAGCGATACTGGCGGCAGGTGGAACAACTAAAAAACTCTAAACGCTATGAGAGTAGTTGATACAATTAAAAATATCTGGAAGATAGAAGACCTTCGCAAACGCATCGTTACAACGTTGTTCCTTGTAGGCATCTATCTGTTCGGTACATACGTAATTATACCCGGAGTTGACCCAAAAGACCTGACCGGTCTGGCGGCACAGACAAGCGGCGGCCTGCTGGCGTTGCTCGACATGTTTTCGGGCGGAGCATTCTCCAAAGCCTCAATCTTCGCACTCGGCATTATGCCCTACATATCAGCCTCAATCGTGATGCAGCTGGTAGGCATAGTAGTACCGTCGTTTCAGAAGATGCAGCGCGAAGGCGAATCGGGAAGACGCAAAATAACTCAATACACACGTTATCTGACAGTTATGATACTCGTTGTTCAAGGCTTTGCGTACCTGACAAACCTTGAACATCAGTTGCAGGAAATCGGCGCCACGCTGCAAGGAGGCATGTTGTTTAAGATACAATCTATCATCATCCTGGCGGCAGGCTCAATGTTTGTGCTATGGCTCGGCGAACGTATCACCGACAAAGGCATCGGCAACGGTATCTCGTTCATCATCATGATAGGAATCATCAACCGCTTCCCCGAAGCAATCATTCAGGAAGTATCATCACGTACTTCCGGAGAAGATCTGGGAGGACTGATAATGTTCATGCTCGAAATACTGTTCCTGCTGTTTGTTATTGCAGGGGCGATACTATTAGTACAAGGCACCCGAAAAGTACCTGTGCAATATGCCAAACGCATTGTCGGCAACAAACAGTACGGCGGCGCTCGGCAGTATATCCCGCTCAAAGTGAACGCAGCAAACGTTATGCCGATTATCTTTGCACAAGCAATCATGTTTATCCCCGTTACCCTTATAGGCATGTGGGGAGGCAACATAGGCTCGTTCTGGCAAGCAATGATGACGCACACAAGTTTCTGGTATAACTTTATCTTTGCCGTGATGATTATCGCATTCACGTATTTCTACACGGCTATAACGATTAACCCTACACAAATGGCCGACGATTTGAAGCGCAACAACGGCTTCATACCCGGCATCAAACCGGGTAAGGCAACAAAAGACTACTTAGACGCAATCATGGACCGCATCACCCTTCCGGGCGCGTTCTTCCTCGCCCTCGTAGCCATAATGCCGGCATTCGCTCAACTGTTTGGAGTGAGTCAGGGCTTCGCCACTTTCTTCGGCGGAACATCACTGCTCATCCTCGTAGGCGTTATTCTTGATACACTGCAACAGGTGGAGAGCCACCTGCTGATGCGCCACTACGACGGCCTGCTCAAGTCCGGTCGTATCAAAGGACGCTCCGGTTCAATTGCTGCTTATTAATTTATGGACATATATCTGAAAACAGATGAAGAGATTGAGCTGATGCGGGCGGCAAACCAACTTGTGGGAATGACCCACGGCGAACTTGCCAAAATCATCAAACCCGGCGTCTCAACCCTCTATCTAAATGATATCGCCGACGAATACATACGCGACAACGGTGCAACGCCAGCCTTTCTGGGCTACAAAGGCTTCCCAAAGTCAATATGTACGTCGGTCAACGACGTGGTAGTACACGGCATCCCTTCGGCAGACGTTGTACTCGAAGACGGCGATATCATCTCTGTTGACATAGGTACAGTACTAAATGGTTTTGTGGGCGATTCTGCTTATACATACTGTGTAGGCGAGGTTTCAGAGGAAATCAAACAGTTGCTTCGTACAACGAAAGAATCGCTCTATCTCGGAATAGAAAAGGCTCGCATCGGCAACCGCATCGGCGACATCAGCGACGCAGTGCAGACTTACTGCGAACGCGCTACCTACTCGGTAGTACGAGAACTGACCGGACACGGCTGCGGACGCCTGATGCACGAAGACCCCGAAGTACCTAACTACGGGCGACGCGGACAAGGACCACGCCTCTCATACGGCATGTGCATCTGCATCGAGCCGATGATAAACGGCGGACGTAAAGACGTATTTCAGGAAAACGACGGCTGGACGATACGAACACGCGACCATAAATGCTCGGCTCACTACGAACATTGCGTCGCTATCCGTCCCGAAGGACCGCAAATATTGTCAACTTTCGAATATGTAGAACAGATTATTGGAAAAGAAATATAAGATTTATGGCAAAACAGTCAGCAATTGAACAGGACGGACTAATATTGGAAGCATTGTCGAACGCAATGTTTCGTGTCGAACTGATAAACGGACACAAAATAACGGCGCATATCTCCGGTAAAATGCGTATGCACTATATCAAGATACTGCCCGGCGACAAAGTTCGCGTCGAAATGTCTCCCTACGACTTGTCGAAAGGACGAATTTCGTTCCGGTATAAGTGATAGCTAATTGAACATTGAACATTGAATTATAAATAACTTAAAATAAAGAAGATATGAAAGTAAGAGCATCATTAAAAAAACGTACGGCAGAATGTAAAATCGTTCGCCGCAAAGGACGTCTGTACGTCATCAACAAAAAGAACCCAAAATTCAAAACCCGTCAGGGATAACAAAAAACGATTTAAACAACAAAACAAATTTTAATTAATAAATTTTATGGCGATAAGAATAGTCGGAGTAGATTTGCCGCAGGACAAACGGGGCGAAATAGCCCTCACCTACATCTTCGGAATAGGTCGCAGCGCGTCGAATCAAATATTAAAAAAGGCTGATATCAACAAAGATATCAAAGTGAAAGACTGGACAGATGACCAGGCAGCCAAAATCCGCGAAATAATAGGCACGGATTATAAGGTAGAAGGAGACTTACGCTCGGAAACGCAACTCAACATCAAACGCTTGATGGACATAGGTTGCTACCGCGGCGTCAGACATCGCATCGGACTTCCCGTTCGCGGACAGAGTACGAAAAACAATGCTCGTACACGACGCGGTAAGAAGAAAACTGTTGCAAACAAGAAAAAGGCTACTAAGTAAAAAATGAAATTATGGCAAAGAAATCAGTTGTAACAAAGAAAAGAAAAGTAAAAGTTGACGCATACGGCGAAGCACACATCCACTCGTCGTTCAACAACATCATCGTCTCGCTCACTAACAGCGACGGACAGGTAATCAGTTGGTCGTCAGCCGGAAAAATGGGCTTCAGGAGTTCCAAAAAGAACACTCCCTACGCAGCCCAAATGGCAGCGCAAGACTGCGCTAAAATAGCATTCGACCTCGGATTGCGCAAAGTACGCGCATACATCAAAGGCCCGGGCAACGGACGTGAATCCGCCGTCCGTACCATCAACGCCGCCGGTATCGAAGTAACAGAAATAATCGACGTGACACCGCTTCCCCACAACGGATGCCGTCCACCTAAACGAAGAAGAGTATAAACGATTAAAAATCATTAACTTATGGCAAGATATACAGGACCAAAAACAAAAATAGCGCGCAAATTCGGTGAACCGATATACGGACCGGACAAGGTATTAGCGAAAAAAAACTACCCTCCCGGACAGCACGGCGCCAGCCGCCGCCGCAAAGCATCGGAATACGGATTGCAGTTACGCGAAAAACAAAAAGCCAAATACACTTACGGCGTCCTCGAAAAACAGTTCCGCAACCTGTTTGAAAAAGCACAACGCTCCAAAGGCATCACCGGCGAAGTACTGCTCCAACTGCTGGAAAGTCGCCTCGACAATATGGTGTTCCGTCTCGGCATAGCCCCCACACGCAACGCCGCCCGCCAGTTAGTGTCGCACCGCCACATCACCGTTGACGGAAATGTAGTAAACATACCTTCCTACACCGTCAAACCAAATCAGATAATAGGTGTGCGTGAACGCTCCAAATCGCTCGAAGTCATCGCCGAAGCCCTTTCGGGATACAACCACACGAAGTATCCATGGATGGAATGGGACCAGTCCCTGATGAGCGGTAAACTGCTGCATCTCCCCGAACGTACCGACATTCCGGAGAATATAACCGAACAATTGATAGTCGAATTATACTCTAAATAAACAG
>JAITHS010000170.1 GCA_031279875.1 Tannerella sp. | reverse complement strand
CTCGAACAGTGGCTGGCAGCATCCGCAAATAACAGAGATTATTTTGCACAGATGAAAAAAACATGGATGCTTGCAGGGATGGCGTTCGATACGGACGCAGAAGAGGCTTATCTTGCATTTTTAAGCAGAAAGCAACAAGCAGAACGCCTAACGCCGAAACCCTTGCAGTGGTTTAAAAACCCTGCAAGCGGTTTGCCGAACGCCGAACGCAGAAAGCCGAAACCCTTGCAGTGGTTTAAACACCCTGCAAGCGGTTCGCCGAACGCCGAACGCAGAAAGCCGAAACCCTTGCAGTGGTTTAAAAACCCTGCAAGCGGTTCGCCGAACGCCGAACGCAGAAATCCGAAACCCTTGCAGTGGTTTAAAAACCCTGCAAGCGGTTCGCCGAACGCAGAACGCAGAACGCGGAAACTGTTTGTCGCTTTGGCGGCGGCGGCATCGATTGCGCTGGCTATCACTTTTGCGCATTATTTTCACCAACAACCGGTTACAGACAGTTTGACGGAGTTTGCTAACCATAATACTGTAACGCCTGCGCCCGGAACCGAAGTGCAAGTAGTGTTTGCCGACAAATCGTGCTACAAGGCACAAGACAAAGAAGTGGAACTGAAATACTCCGAAAACAAAAGCGTAACAATCAACGACAAAGAAGAGATTACGCAACGCAAGCCGGAAGAACAAACGGCTTATAACCAAGTCATCGTACCGCACGGCAAACGCTCGTCGATAACCTTTGCCGACGGCACGAAGATGTGGCTCAACGCCGGCAGCAGAGCCGTTTATCCGGTAGAATTTGCCGCCGACAGGCGCGAGGTATTCGTAGAGGGAGAAGCATATTTTGACGTCGCAAAAGACCGGCAGAGGCCGTTTGTCGTCAAAACAGGAGCGTTAGAAGTTAAAGTGTTAGGTACGTCATTCAACGTCAACGCATGTCCGGAAGACGAAAACATCGACATCACGCTTGTATCCGGCTCGGTAGAAGTATCAAGCGACGGCAAACAGACGCCATTACAGCCCGACAGGCAGTTGACTTTCAATCGAAAAACGCATCAAAGCAAGATACGAGAGGTCGAAACCGATGATTACGTCTGCTGGAAATACGGTTTCATCAAGTTAAACGGCGAGAAACTATCGTCGGTATTACACAGATTAGAGAAATATTATGCCGTTAAAATAATATCCGAAAGCAATCTTGACGGTTTCATCATAAACGGAAAATTAGATATGCGCGACAACATCGACGACGTACTCAAAATCATCTCCGAAATGGCGCCGATACATTATAATATAAACGAAAATACCATTATCATGCTATTAAATCAAAATTAAAAACAATAAAACTTTGCATTTATGAACTATACTTTAAAATTAATCACGACAATGGTAATGACGCTGTTTACGAGCGCGTTATGGGCTTCGCCTGCATATTCGCAGAACGTTACGCTGACGCTCAACATGAACAATGTTACCGTTGGAGAAGTGTTCGGCGAAATTGAACGAAACAGTGAGTACATATTCATTTCTTTGGAAGGAGTGATTGATACGAAACAAAAAGTGTCAATTAAAGCCGACAACGCGCCTATTGAAGACATTCTCGACAAGATTATGTCGCAAACCGGCAACCGTTACCGCATATCGGGACGGCAAATCATCATCATCAACGGCTTCGACGACGGCATCAACGGCACCACTGAAAGCACGGCGGAAGTACAGCAGCAGAAAATAACAATACGCGGCATTGTTACCGACGGCGCTACGGGCGAGACGTTGCCGGGCGTTAATATTGTTGTAAAAGGCACTTCTATCGGCATTGTGAGCAACTCCGACGGCGCCTACACCCTCTCGGTACCGGCAGGCAACGTTACGCTGACATTCTCCTACATCGGCTATATCACGCAAGACGTAGAGACGGGAAACCGCCGAACAATCGACGTCGCCATGCGGGAAGATACGCAGTTAATAGAAGAAGTTGTAGTAGTAGGCTACGGCGTTCAAAAGAAAGAAAGCAGCGTTGCCGCTATCAGTCAGGTCAAAGGCAACGAATTAGTCAAAATGACGGCCACCAACATACCTAACGCATTAGCCGGTCAAGTAGCGGGCGTCAGCGTGGTGCAAGATTCGGGCAAGCCGGGCGACGATGTCGGTAAGATATACATTCGAGGAGTATCGTCGTGGAACTCTTCCGACCCTTTAGTGCTTGTTGACGGCATCGAACGACGGTTCAACAACATCGACCCTAATGAGATAGAAACACTTTCAATATTAAAAGACGCTTCGGCAACGGCAGTATTCGGTGTTCGCGGAGCTAACGGCGTTATACTCATCACAACGAAACGCGGCGAGAAAGGCGCCGTCAAAATCAACTCATCGGCAGAGTTTGTAATCAAAGAACCTATCAACATCATCGCCCCGATGAGCAGTTATCAAACAGGATTGATAATGAACGAAGCATACCGCAACGACAACAATTACGGCAGCATTATGTCGAACGAACTGTTAGAGCATTATCGCACGCAAGACATGCCTTATATCTATCCCAATACCAATTGGCAGGCCATCATGCTTCGCGACGCCGCTTTTTCGCAAAAATACAACGTAAATATTTCGGGCGGCACCGATTTTGCCCGCGTCTTTGCTTCCGTCAGTTATCTTTACGACGGAGATATCATCAAGACCGAAAAACAGCCCTCTTACGACCCTGCTTACAAGTATAACCGCTATAACTATCGCTTTAACATTGATGCCGATTTGACGCCTTCAACGGTGCTCTCGCTCGATGCCGGCGGTAATATCGGCATTCAGAACGCGCCTTACGAAACTAATACTCAACGGCTTTATCGACCGCTCTACATGCTTGGGCCTATGGTTGTGCCGTTTGACTATCCGGCAGAAGTTTTACAACAATATCCCGACCGTGTTCATCCCGAAGAAACGGGTGCAAGGTTAGCGTCAACAGGATTGGCTAACTCCGAAAACCCTAACATAGCCAACAATTACAGCGGTCAACGCACCATCAAACGTACCGATTTGAACGCTACTATTAGCCTCAAACAAAAACTTGATTTCATCACCAAAGGATTGTCGGCAAACGTTAAAGTAGCTTATAATCATAACATGGCTTATGTGAGAGAGTATTCCTACGACGCGATAGCATATCATTTAAACCCCGACGGTTCATGGACGCGCTATCAGGGCAGAGGTAACACTCTCGACGGCGAAGGCGCCGAGAAACCTGTCAATTATGTCGGTGAATCGGTTTCCGGCGACCCTGCACGAAGCTGGTATTTTGAGGCGTCGATGAATTATAACCGTGATTTCGGTAAACACGGCGTTACGGCAATGGTTGTAGCTCAAAGGCGTAAAAGTCAATCTAATGTAGCATTTCCGAAATTTGAGGAAGGTGTTGTAGGGCGTGTTACTTACGATTTCGACACACGCTATCTGATGGAAGTAAACATGGGATATAACGGCTCGGAGCAGTTTGCGCCTCAACACCGCTACGGCTTCTTCCCCTCTTACGGCATAGGATGGAATCTGCATAACGAGAAGTTTTTCGAGATATTCAAGCCGTTTATCAACAGGGCAAAAATAAAACTGACGCACGGCGAAGTCGGCAGCGACGCATCTTCAAGCCGGTGGCTTTATACATCATCATACATCAACGGCGGCATCAACGGCGGTAGCGACAAATACTGGGCAGGTACGCCGTCGGAAGCAGGCGTAACGCTAACACCTGTAATAGAAGAAAATGCCGCCAACTCTAACGCCACTTGGGAGCGGGCTGTAAAGCAGCAAGTCGCCTTTGAAACGAGCTTCCTCAAAAACAGCATGTTCCTGCTCAATATGGAATTTTTTCGCGAACATCGCGACCAGATACTATTAGATCGTCTCTCCGTACCGGCATGGTTTGGGGTAGGAATGAAACAGCAAAACCTCGGCGAAACCAAGACCAAAGGCTATGAAATAGAACTGAAATATCAGCAGACATCAGGTTTATGGAACTGGTGGCTCAAACCGATGATGGGTTTCAGCGACAATCGCATCATAGCACGAGACGAGCCGCTCTACAAGCCCGAATACCAGAAAATGGCAGGCAAACGTATCGGTACGCAGTTCGGATACGTTTCAACGGACATGATACAAAACGTCGATCATCAGATGAACAGCGTACGCTACGGCGCCGGTTTGATGGGATTAGGCGATTCGCAGTGGGTTGATTTCAACGGCGACGGCGTGTTAGACAACAACGACCAAGTGCCGATAGGCTATTCCGGCAGATATCCGCTCTACAACTACTCATGCGGAGCAGGTATAAAATTTAAAAACGTAGAATTTGACCTCCTCTTTCAGGGCGTAAGCCATATCAGCAAAGTAGTAATCGACGCTTACGCATGGCCGTTACACCGATTGTCGAACCATATCTTTGAATATCAGTTAGACACGTGGAACCCAGAAAACCGCAACGCATTGTTTCCGGCATATCACTTCGATACCAACCGTACGCACAACAACATCGGCGACGGTGCGGCGCGTACTACCAACATTTTTGACGGCAAATATATCCGCCTCAAATCAATCAATGTTGCATACACACTGCCTAAAAACATAACCGACAAATTGCAGGTTGACAACTGTTCGGTTTATTTGAGAGGCAACAACATTTTCACTTACGCTCCCGACTATCCCCTTGCCGACCCCGAAGCAAGCGACGGCGGCGGCGACGGACGGTTGGTGTACGGTTATTATCCCATGCTAAGACGCTTTACATTAGGCTTACAGTTAAAATTTTAAATATAAAACAGTATGAAAAAATATATCATAATAATTTTCGGATTCACATCGTTGTTTAACTCCTGCGAGAGCGATTATCTCAATAAAATGCCGGAAGCCGAAGGATACGACTTCGACAAAGTATTTAAAGATTCTTCTAATTATCGCAAATTCTGTGAATATTTAGTCGTCAATCCGCTGTTTTTGCATTTGCAGAACGGCGTCAAACCTTTCGGCAGTTTCGACGATATAAGCGACAATTCCATCTCAACGCCGCTCTTTTCGGGCGTTCCGTCGGTTCAATGTCAGATTGGCGACTATTACGCCATGCGCTCCAACGGCGATGCCCCGATGAGCAACAATGCAACATGGGAAGAGACATGGAAGCATATCCGAATAGCCAATACCGGTATCCGAAATATCGAATATTACCCCGGCGGAGACGATATGCGTAACAGACTGCTCGGTATGTGCTATTTTTACCGTGCTTACTCATATATGGATTTGACGCGACGCTGGGGCGGGATGCCGTATTTCTATAATCCGCTTGACGCTTCCGATGAAATGGACATATCGCGATTGAGCATTCAGGAAACGTTGAAATTAGCGGCAATAGACTGCGATTCGGCCGCAATGTATCTGAGAGACGTTATACCGATGTCGGAGTTTCAGTTTCCTACACGGGTTGCGGCTTTGGCGATGAAATCGCGGTGTCTGCTTTATGCCGCCAGCGACCTTGCACGTTACGAGCGCAGTGAAGGCGAAAACTTGTGGGAAGAAGCAGCATTAGCCGCCGACGCCGCTCTTAAAGCTGCCGAAAATGCCGACTATTCACTGGTGCCATGGAATGAGTACTACTATTTATTTAAAGATAATCAGGATGTTATATACACCAAAGAAGTGCTTTTCGGACGTCGCGCACAAATCAACTGGGGTTCGGACGCTTATACCAACACTATCCGACCGCCCGGAACATTGTCGGGTAAATACGGAGTGGCTGTTAATCAGTTGCTTGTCGATGATTTCGAGATGAAAGCAACCGGTTTGCCGATAGATGATCCCGCTTCGGACTACAATCCGCAAAACCCTTACATCGGCAGAGACCCGCGTTTCGAGTTCAATATCATCTATAACGGCGCAACGGTGATGAACCGCAAACTCAACATCTGGCAGTTGGACGAGGCTACCGGCGCCATAGGAAGCACCGACTGCAAGTTTTCTGCCTCCGCCACAGCACCCGATATGGGCTATACCCAGACCGGCTACTACGCCAAAAAGTGGATGGGTCAAACATGGAACGCCACACTGCCGCAAGTATGGTCATATCTGCGTTTGGCAGAAGTATATCTCAACTTTGCGGAAGCAGCCAACGAAGCGTGGAACGACCCTGCAAACCGTAACGGCGGTTGCAAATATTCGGCGGCAGAAGCGCTCAACGTAGTGCGCAACCGTGCCGAAATGCCCGATGTACACAGCAAATTCCTCAACAAAGATGCTTTTCGCGAGAGAGTACGCAAAGAACGCCGCATAGAGCTGTGTTTTGAAGAGCATCGCCTCTTCGACATCCGACGCTGGAAGATTGGCACCAAGCCCGAAAACAGAGACATCTGGCGTATGAAGATAACAAAACTTGCTGCCGGTTACGACGCTAATGTTTATCCTACCGGATTTCGTTACGAAAAAGAGTTCCTCTTGAAGCGCGTCTTTGAAGACCGTCATAATCTGTTTGTTATCAAACTTGACGATACGCGCATAGGACCTAATTTTACTCAAAATCCCGGATGGTAACACTTTAAATATGTTTTTGAATATGAAAAATATCGTATTATTATATCTGATGATGAGCGTGATGACTATAACGGTCGGCGCTCAGGAAAAGACTGCCGTCGCAAAATCGACGGTCAAAGTAGAAGTAGTCGATGAAAACGCACAGGCGATACCGTTTGCCCGCGTTTCATCGGCTAAAAACAGAAACGTTTATTTTACGGATGAAAACGGATTGTTGGAATTTGACATACCTTCAAACGATGTAATCAAGATTTCGGCGCACGGGTACGGTACTGTCGTCATTCCCGCCGATAAAGCGGGCGGCAAAATAACGCTCGAAAGAGAAAAAGATTTTGACGGTGAAGACGGCAAACTTTATACTCTTTTCGGCCAAACAACCGAGCGCCGCACTGTCGGAGCATACTCCAAAATCAACGGCGACGACCTTGAAGCCACGCCTACAATGTTTTTCCTCAACGCTCTCGGAGGCAGGCTTAACGGTCTCTTTACGATGGATAATACTCTTGTTCCGGGATTTACCGACGCTACAAGTTTTGTGCGTACTTCGCAAGGCGGCATGACGGTTATGGTGGACGGCGTTGAACGGTCGCTCGATTATATCGAACCCGAAACGGTTGAAAGCGTCCAACTACTCAAAGATGCTTCGTTGAAATCGCTCTACGGCGGCATCCAGACTAACGGTATCCTGATGATTAAAACACGTCGCGGTAAGGAATTTGAAAACGGCGCACGCATCAACGTTCAAACAGGTATCCAGCAACCTACCGGACTGCCGAAATATCTCAACTCTTACGATTATGCCGCGATGTATAATCAGGCGTCGATCAACAACGGCATGGCGCCGTATTTCGAGCCTGAAAAATACCGTACCGGCAACCCTCTGCTTTATCCCGATGTGGATTATTACGACATGTTTTTAAACGACTACATGACAATAACCCGCGCCAATGTGCAGTATTCCGGCGGTACGAAAACGACGCGCTTCTTTACTCATGTAGGGTATCAAACTAACGGCGGACTTGAAGCGTTTACAGAATATCCCAACCGTGATAAGGTTTATACAATCAGAGGCAACGTTGATAATCTGTTGCTCGATTTCATCACGTTTTCAGCCGGTTTCAACGCTGCACTGCAAAACAAAAGCTGGCCAAACATGTCAACGCAAACATTTTTTAACATGCTGTCGGATACACGCCCCAACGAGTTTCCGATACTTATCCCCGGTTCTGTTGTCGGTATTCCCGAAAAAGAATATGTTTTCGGCGGCACTGCCGTTAATCGTAACAATCCCTACGGCGCGCTTGTGAGCGGCGGTAATGCCGAACGAGAATACTCGTTTATTCAAAGCGATTTTGCCCTCGATATTGATTTGGATAAGTGGGTCAAAGGTTTAAGTATCAAGCCGGTACTTACTTTCGACGTCTATAACTATTTTACCTCGACACAAGGCGCAACTTATCCTGTTTACGAAATGCTTCCGCCGCTTAACGAAGGCGACCCGTTGAGATATAACGCATGGGGCGAAGAAACAAGGGCTACAAGCATGACCCGCAGCGGTGCTACTACGACACGTAATTATGTGTTTAACGTTACGGGTAATTATAACCGCAAATTCGGCAAGCACGATGTCAATGCGTTAATAACTTATTTTCAGCAGGTTGAAGAACATAACGCGCTTGTAGAATATCTTAAAAGGCTGAATTTCGGCGGTTTGGTTAATTACATGTACGACAACCGTTATGCCGTTGAAGCGAGCCTCAACAGGGTAGGGGTGGGGTCGTTTGCTCCGGCAAAGCAGTTTGGTGTCTTTCCTACTTTCGGAGCAGGCTGGATTATCAGCGAAGAATCGTTTCTGCGTTCCGTTAAAGCGCTCGATTACTGGAAGATACGCGGCTCTTACGGCGTTCTCGGCTCAACGTCATATACCGCCGACGGGCTTTTCTCGGCCTATCTCTACCGCGACGTGTGGGAGCCGCAAGGCACTTACGGCGTAAGCGGTTTCAACAACATTGCCCGTCAAACGCAGACCGGCAACCCCAATATCGGCTTTCAGAAGAGCTACGAACTAAACATCGGTACCGACATACGACTGTTTAATCGCTCGCTGACGCTTTCGGCAGGCTATTTTAACAATCGACTTGACGGCGCTCTGGCTAATCTTAACGACATCACGCCCGGTATTACCGGCAAAAACGCCGCTCTGATGCAGCAAAACTACAAGCAATACAAGAGCGTCGGCTGGGAAGCGGAAGCTTTATACGCCAAAAACTTCGGCGGTTTGAACATCGCTCTCGGCGCTAATTTTACCGCCGGCAAGACGGATATAACAAAAGAAGCTAATCCCAACTATCCCGCCGAATATGCCGGATTGCTGAAAATCAGTACCGTAGGCGACATACTCGGACAGCGTTACACCGGCGCTTACACCGATGAAAACGATATTGAAACGTCTGCTCGTCAGGCTTTTGGAGCCGTAACGACCGGCGACTTCAAGTATGCCGACACTAACGGCGACGGCTCCGTTGACAATAAAGACCGCGTTGTGATAGCCAACACAACGCCTTCTTACGAATATGGCATTACGCTGAAACTTGAATACAAAGGCTTCAATCTCGACCTCATGGGATACGGTCTCGGCGGTTTCGACAGGGTGCTTGACGGTAAGTATTATCGTATCTACGGCTCGCGTAAATACTCGCAGGTTCTCATCGACGGGCTGCCTAACGGCTATCCGCACCCAACTGTTAGCCCCGAATACCGTAATAATAACTTTATTACTTCCGACTACTGGGTTGCCGACGGCAGTTATTTCAAACTGCGTAACGTAGAGTTGGGATATACCTTGCCTTTTCGTCTTACGCAAAAAGTCGGGATGGGTAAGGTCAAAGTCTTTGCTCGCGGTTTTAACCTCTTAACAATATCCGATTTTAAAGACCTTGACCCCGAAAATCTCGACGCCGGTATAGGCAACTTTCCTCTTTGTATGACTTTAACAGGTGGCTTATCGGTTTCATTTTAACTATATTTAACAATATGAAAAGATTTTTAACATTTGCTTTATCAACGCTTATAATTTCCTGTTCGGATTTTCTTGAACCAAATCCCGACAATACGATGACCGAAGATCGTGTGTTTCAAAACGCTGCCTACTTCTGCGGCCCGCTGATGGACGCTTATCAGGCTATCGACGACGTCTATAATATAGAAATGGATAATCTTACCGATAATTCGGTAAATAGAGGATTATCAGGCAATTATTATTTGTGTGGAGTAGGGGCGATGCGTCCCGACCACAATCCGTTAGACAACTGGACATCGTCATATCAGCAAATACGACGTTTGAACATCTTTCTGTCGCGTATGGTATTGACGCCCGACGGTGTAATAACCACTCCTGTAAGGTTTTATGCCATAAACAGTTCTGCCGACAGTATCGATAACGTGCGTGAGTTTTATCGTCTGCTCGGTGAAGCGTATTTTCTGCGGGCTTACTATCAGTCGCAACTGCTGCAAAACTTCGGCGGCATGGCGTCAAACGGCGATATGCTCGGCTATCCGCTAATCGGCGACAAAGTGTTGCATGTAACGGATACCGACCTCAACCGGCCTCGTAACACCTACGCCGAGTGCGTGGATGCTATCGTTGCCGACTGCGATACGGCTATCAAATATTTGCCGGTAGAATACAAAGGCACCGACCGCGTAACAGGTCAAAGCATGAACGGCAGAGCGTCGGGCATCAGTGCTATGGCGCTCAAATCGAGAGTGTTGCTATATGCCGCAAGCCCTGCTTTTAATCCGTCAAACGACCGCACGCTGTGGGAAAAGGCTGCATTAGCGGCAGGTCCGG
>JAITHS010000203.1 GCA_031279875.1 Tannerella sp. | reverse complement strand
TCGTATTTGTCCACAAAATCCAGCAACTGGGAGAAAATATACCTGCCTGTATTCATAACTTAACGTTTTTGCCGTTAAATTACGAATTTCAAATCGAAAAATAAAATAATGCTTGTATGCTGTTATTTGTCAATACGTTATGACAAAATTTCAAAAGTTAACGCAAAACTGCTAAGTCAAGATTGCAAGAGTCAAGACAGCTACGCAAGCTGGTTTGATTGTCGTTTTGCACGGTAGATCTTTTTTATCAAACCAGCCTGCGTAGCTGTCCTGATTCTTGGCTCTTGCAATCCTGAATCATTCTTAATTGACTGCGTAGCGTCCTGGCTCTTGGTTCTTGCAATCCTGATTCCCGATTAATTCATAATTTTTCGATTGTTTTGTCAGAAAAGTTACAATCACGATTTGAAATAATCGCTATTGAACCACAGGCGATTATACCTTATGGCGTAGTAAAAGTGAGGTCTATTCATCAAGAAAAAATCGGCGTAAGAATTTACAGTGAGTATCAAAATGATTGTTTTTCGCTATGGTCGTCGTACTTTTGTCTCGTCGAATGAACTTGTAAACGTTATTAAATTTGTAAACGCATAAGTATCTATGAAAACAGCGAACGAAATCCGGTCGTACTCTCATTCTGACAAGCGCAATTACGCACTTGTACCTTGGTGTATATCATGTAATTACCCCCCCCCCCCTTAATTTTCAGCTTCTTTCGGGGAACGTCAAAGTCGAAAACTCGCCTTGTGCGGCGAACACAATACAACGGTCTTTTTCCGGTTTACGCCGGCGAGAGGCCGTTTTTAATTTCTCATCGAGAATGTATTTATTTTTAAACTAAAACTAAAGTAATGCCATTTATGGAAAAAGCTAAGAACTTTATTTTCGGGCAACAAGCCAAACTTCGGCTTGTTTTGCTTTGCCTTGCCTGCTCTGTTTGCGGAGCGGGAATCGCTCTGGCGCAAAGCTCGGTAACGGGAACAGTGTCCGACTTGTCGGGACCTATGCCGGGCGTAAGCGTATTTGTTAAAGGCTCTTCCGTCGGAATGACCACCGGCGCCGACGGAAAATACTCGCTCACCGCGCCGAGCGAGGCTGTGCTGGTGTTTTCGTTCGTGGGCTACGTCGAACAAGAAATCAGCGTGGGCGACAGAACGATAATCGATGTAACCATGCAGGAAGACGTCAGTAAACTCGACGAAGTGGTGGTTATCGGTTACGGTTCGGCGAAAAAGCGCGACCTCACCGGTTCCATCGTCAGTTTGGACGGTAAAACGGTGGCCGACAAGCCTTCGACTAATCCGCTGGCTTCGATTCAGGGACGGGTTGCCGGCGTGCAGGTGGTGAACACCGGACGTGCCGGACAGGATCCCGAAATCCGTATTCGCGGAACTAATTCCATCAACGGATACACGCCGCTGTATATTGTTGACGGCCTGTTCACCGACAATATCAACTACTTGAATTCGGCGGACATCGAATCGATGGAAATTCTGAAAGACGCTTCGTCGCTGGCTATCTTCGGAGTGCGCGGCGCAAACGGCGTTATCATTATTACCACCAAACGGGCAAAAGAGGGACAAACGGTGGTGAATGTCAATTCGTCCGTAGGATGGAAACATGTCTCCGACCGTCTGCCCATGACCAATGCCGCACAATTCAAGGAATTGTACACCGAACAGTTGATCAATCAGAAAGCTGCTCCTTTTGATTATACCGACTGGCAAGCCGACACCGATTGGCAGGATGAGATTTTCCAAACCGGATTTATGAATCAGAACAACATCAGTATCACCGGCTCTACGGATAAAAGCAAGTTTTATGCAGGTTTAGGCTACATGACGGAAGAAGGTTCTATCAAATCAGAAGAAATGAGTAGAATTACGTTGAATCTCAACAGCGAATACAAGGTGTCGGATTGGCTGAAATTCGGTTTTCAGGTGAATGGTGCGCGTATGCGGCCGCCCGATGCAAAGGGAGTAGAAGGTGTGCTGAAAGCCGTGCCAATTGCGCCTACTCATTACAACTATGTGAATCCGCTTACGGGCGAAACCGAA
This sequence comes from Tannerella sp., assembly GCA_031279875.1. GTDB lineage: Bacteria > Bacteroidota > Bacteroidia > Bacteroidales > Tannerellaceae > Tannerella. Next base: position 5,079 of record JAITHS010000203.1, on the reverse strand, counting down.
AGGCTTATTCACACCCTGCCCGATTTTCAGCGGGCGCAGGCTTCCAATCCCTTACGTGCTATTGAGCAGGACGGGCAACATACCATTGGTCTGAATCACCGGATGGCGGGGAATTTGTTTGGCGAAGTTAATTTTCTGAAACACTTTACATTCCGTGCTGCTTATTCGCTTGATTTCAGAATTAATGAATCTCGCAGTTTTTCGGCGATTATTTGGGAATACAATCCCGATATGCCTGCCGGAAGCGACAGAAAAACAAATGTAAACGACAGAGAATCAGTTTCGCAAAGCAAAGGCACCGGTATGACCGTGCAGCAGGATTATACGCTGACCTACGAAAACAAATTCGGAAAGCACGGGCTAACGGCTATGTTCGGTGCAACCAGCAATTTCAGAGAATCGTCGTCGCTGAACGGCGGACGCTCTCAAAAGCTGGATGATATTTATTTCTCTCCCGGCGATAATCAGGATAAATGGTGGCTATCGTCCATGCCCAACACGGCGTCGACCAACGGCGGCAGCCAGTGGCGGCGTTTCAGCATGTCGTATCTGGCGCGGACGCTGTATAACTACGATAACCGCTACTTGTTCAACGCTTCTTATCGTCGCGACGGCTCGTCGGTTTTTAGCGGCGTGGGTAATACCTGGGATAATTTCTATGCCTTTGGAGCAGGATGGATTGTTACGGGCGAAGAATTTATGACCAATCAAACGCTGATTGATTATCTGAAAGTAAAAACCTCGTGGGGTGTGTTGGGATCTGAAAACACCGGAGGCAACTACTATCCGACTTATCCGATACTTGTCAGTTCGGGAAGCGCCGTGTTTGGCGACGAAATCATCCCCGGATACACCAACGAATATATGGTGCAGGATTTGCACTGGGAAAAAACATCTGCTTTTGAAGCCGGTTTTGAACTGACTTTGCTAAAACAGCGCCTGAGCCTCGAATCTGCTTATTATAGCAAGGTAACAAAGGACATTATTGTGTCGCTGAGTTCTCGCACCGGAGCGCGAAATTCATTAGAAAACATGGGCGAAATCGCCAACCGCGGCCTTGAACTTTCGGCTACATGGCGCGACAAGTTCGGCAACGGCAATTTCCGTTACTCCATAGGCGCCAACATCACTACGGTTAAAAACGAAGTACTCTCGCTGGGACGCGACGAAGGCGACGCCAAATACGATGGCGTAGCGCGAACCCTTGCCGGCTACCCCATTGCTCATTTCTACGGATACGAGGTGGAAGGCATTTATCAGAACGAAGAAGACATCTTCCAAAGTCCGACAAATACGCTGAACATTGTCGGGCCGGGTGATTTAAAGTATAAAGACATCGACGGCGATAGAAAAATTACCGCCAAAGACCGCACCATCATTGGCAATCCTACGCCCGACTGCATGTATGGCATAAACCTGAGTTTCGGATACAAAAACATTGACCTGAGCGTGGACATGATGGGTGTGTATGGCAACGAAGTGTATCGGGATTGGGGCGTTTCTACATACGCACGGCTCAACTATCTGCAACAGCAGACGAATCGCTGGCACGGCGAAGGCACATCCAACTGGGAACCTATTATTGACCCGTCGAGAGCGAATAACAATCTGCCTTCGACCTATTTTATCGAAGACGGCAGTTTCTTTCGCATCCGCAATATTCAACTGAGTTACACGTTCGACAAAATGCTGTTGAGTAAAATTTATCTGAAATCGCTACGGATATTTGCCAACGTGCAAAACCCCATCACCTGGCATAAAAATTCGGGATACACGCCCGAAGTAGGCGGCAGCGCTCTGAAATTCGGCATCGACAGCGGCGGTTATCCAATGCCGGCCATTTATACGATGGGTATCAATCTTTCATTTTAATAAACCTTTAATATTTCAAAAAACATGAAACGAAATATATTACAATTACTCTGTGCAACAGGCCTTTTTATTTTACTGCCTGTTGCCTGCAACGACCTGCTGCATCAGGAACCGCAGGGAGAGTGGACGGCCAAAGACAATAAAAGCGGCTCACATGCCTCCGATGTGTTCACCATGTATGCCAAAGTGCGGGGCTTTCACGTAACCACCGGCAACACGGCGCTGGCCGTTCACAACGTTCGGTGCGAAGACATTGAGAAGGGAAGTACGGCTACCGACGGCGTGGCATGGGCGCCAATGTTCGACGATTTCAACTACAGCGCCGCACAAAGCATGTTGCAAACCTATTGGACAGAAAACTACGCCATTGTACACATTGCCAACAAGGTGCTGGCAGCCATAGAAGAAGCCGGCAGCGAAGAGCAACTCTCCGAAGGCGACTTGTTTAACAAAGGCGAGGCGCATTTTTACCGCGCGTTCATCTATTTTAATCTGGTACGTGCCTTTGGCGAAGTGCCGCTCATTGATTTTCCGCTTACCGACGCAGTGCAGGCCAATGTAGCCAAATCGCCGGTAGATAAAATCTACGAATTGATAGACGCCGACCTAACAGCAGCAGCACAACTGCTTCCGCCGCGCTGGGACGCTGTGTTTACGGGACGTCTTACCTGGGGCGCGGCAAAGTCGCTGCACGCCAAAACCTACATGCAGCGTAACAATTGGACGACAATGCATGCGCTGGCAAAAGAAGTGATTGATGCAGGTATTTACGACCTCAATACGCCGTTTAACAAAGTATTTCGCGAAGACGGCGAGAATTGCAGCGAATCAATTTGGGAACTGCAATGCACTGCCACTCCCACGCTGCCCGGCAGTAACGATATTGGCAGTCAGTACGCAGCGGTGCAGGGCTGCCGCGGCGCAGGCGACTGGAATCTGGGCTGGGGGCAGCATACGCCTACACAAATTCTGGCCGACGCCTTTGAACCCGGAGACCCTCGCAAAGACGAAACGCTGCTGTATTTCCTCAAAGCAAGCGACGACCCCGCCACCTGCCCTGCCAATGCGCCATGGGGCGAAAAACCAATTGCCAATGATTTGGTTATCAATCCATACTATAATAAAAAGGCTTACACCAATCCTGCGTTGCGCGCAGAATTTACCAAAGGTGGCTATTGGGTGAACGTGCGCATGATACGTTATTCCGATGTTTTGCTGATGGCCGCCGAAGCCGCTAATGAACTGAACTATAATGCTCCGGCGCTTGACTATCTGGAACAGGTGCGCTCGCGTGCTCGCGGCGGAAATCCGGCTGTGTTGCCCGCAGTAACTACCACCGATCAAAACGAACTGCGCAATAAAATTCGGCACGAGCGCCGTATCGAGTTGGCTATGGAGTGGGACCGCTTTTACGATCTGGTACGCTGGGGCACAGCGCCGCAAGTGCTGGGCGCCGCCGGCAAAAGCTATTTGCCCAAACATCAATATCTCCCGCTGCCACAGGCCGAAGTGGACAAATCCAACGGCGTATTAATTCAAAATCCTAACTATTAAAAATTTATAATTATGAAAAAAATAAAAACCTCAATTTGGTTTACATTTGCAGTTGCGTTGATTTTTCCCGCAGCCTGCTTTCAAGATCTGGCACAAGAGCCGCCGTTTAGCTATCCGCCGAATTATGTGCCGCAGTACAGCCCGCTAAAAGTATATCTACCAATGGATGACGACGAAAAAAACGCAAGCAACTACCGTTTTGGCATGACCGCCATCGGCGGAAATTTTGTGGATGGACATATCGGCAAGACTTTTGAAGCTACAGAAAATGATTTTATTGTGGCCGCGCCGCCCGCCTCGCTGGTTGATTCGCTGTTGCAATTAGGCAGCTTCACTTTTTCGTTCTGGATCAATGCGCCCCGTCCCGACGGAGTGCGAGGCATTATGTCGATAGCGAAAAAAGACCACACGCTGGGCTTTGTAAATTTCTATTTCGAGAACAATAACAACGGCGACCAGGCCTACATCAAAGGCTACCTGCGCAGCTATCCGCCGGAAACGCCGGCAGGAAAAAACACGTGGATTGACGTTGGCAGCGTGCAACCCGAAGGCAGCAGTCGCGTAGAGGGCGTGTGGAACAGATGGACGCATCTTGTATTCCGCTACAACGGCGAAACCTCGAAGTTTTCCATTTTTAAAGACGGGGTTGCCGTGCTGAATGACCGCCTGCTGGGCAGCGTGGCCGCGCCTTTTGGCAAATTGGCTTTTGACCCGACTCAATTCGATGGTAAAATTGTGTTTGGCGCACTCGCGCCCAAAGCCGGACAAACAAGCGGAACACAGGACGCATGGGTGGTGAACGCCAAAGCTATAGAAGGTCAGTACGACCAAATTCGCTTCTACAACAAAGCGCTGAGCGATACGGAAATTGCCGGCCTATACAGCAGCAGAGAATAAATTTTTTACCACAAAGAACACAAGGCTTGCACAAAGGATGCAAAGTGTTGATAATCAAAATTTGCAATTTTGTGTCCCTTGTGCTTTCTTTGTGAACTTTGTGGTTAAAATTACCTTTGATACAGTTTCTTTTTTAGAAATTATCCCATGAAAATTTTTGTAAACATATTTTTAATCCTGCTCTGCGCCTGCGGAGGCGAACGCAGCACAAATCCGCCCTCCGGTTCGTTTCAGCTGACAAACATCAGCATTGGCGGCGCCAACAACCAAAGCAGCTATACGGATGTGTCGCCCGACCTTAACATCCTTTTAACGTTTTCGGAAAAAGCGGCCGCCGGCAGTGTGCAGAGCAACATTGTCCTGAAAAAAGGAGCCGAAGCAGTACCCGTAAACATCGATTGCAGCAATAATCCGATATTAACCGTAACGGCCACCTTGACGCAGTTTGCGCAGTATGAACTGATTGTGAACAGCGGACTGAAATCGGAAACGGGCGCAGCCATTGCCACCGGCAAAACCTTCTCGCTCAAAACCGGCATGAACACAACCGACAAATTCCCCCGCATCCCCGATGAAGAACTGCTTGACCTCGTGCAGCGGCAAACCTTCCGGTATTTTTGGGAGTTCGGACATCCGGTTTCGGGCATGGCTCGCGAGCGAACCACTTCAAACCACACCGTTACCAGCGGAGGAACAGGTTTTGGATTGATGGCTACGGTGGTTGCCGTCGAGCGCGGATTCATCACCCGCGAGCAG
>JAITHS010000163.1 GCA_031279875.1 Tannerella sp. | reverse complement strand
GGTCGCGATACGACATCATTTTTCGGCAAGAGAGCACGTCATTTCGACCTCCTCGCCGGTACCGACGAGTTGAGAAAACAGATTGTCGCCGGACTTACCGAAGAACAGATACGTCATTCCTGGCAGCGCGACCTCGAAGAATATAAGGAACTCCGCGCTAAATACCTGATTTATAAGGATTACAATGAATAATTTCGTCGAAGCGATGCGTGAACTCGGCAGTACGCAATCGACATGCGAAATTTATAACAATGAACTGCTGACACTTTCGTTCGACAGCGTTGCGGTCGATGCTCTGCGCTCTATCAAACCGCTTGCACCGGCTCGCTATAACGCATTTGTACTCGTCGGTATAACGCAGGGATCGTTGCAAATTCAAATCGACTATGTAAACTATGTGGCGCAAAATAACACCATCGTGATGATAATGCCCTCACACATAACATCTTTCATCAAAGGCAGTTCCGACATCAAAGGCTGGGTGCTGTCGGTTTCGGCATCGTATATGGAAACGTTCTCGTCGCAGTCGAGAACTCCGACAATATTATCATATATGCAACTGAAAAAAAATCCTGTAACAACTTTTGATGCAAAAGATTACAGCGAACTTTGTGAAAGTTTTGATTTTCTGCGCAATAAAATCACTCAACGCAACCATGTTTTTTATGACGACCTTATTAATGTGGCTGTAAAACTGTTTTTTATCGAACTCGGCAACATCTATATCGGTCAAAGCGTTGATTTCACAACCGAGACGTTTTCAAGGCAAGAAGAACTCTTTTTCGAGTTTCAGAAACTGTTGATGGAACACTGCACAACCCACCACGACGTCGCTTTTTATGCCGACAAACTTTGTATCACAACACAATATTTGTCGCTTATCCTCAACGAGCAGAGCGGCAAATCGGCAAGTCAGTGGATTCAGGAAGCGTTGGTAGTTGAAGCAAAAAGTTTGCTCAAACCCCGAACAAGCATACAGGAAGTTGCCGACGCGCTCAATTTTCCGGACGCATCTACTTTCGGCAAGTTTTTCAAGAAAAATACCGGAGTATCGCCGTTAACGTTCAAAAAATCGCAACGGTAACAGGCTCATTTCTTGCTGTTTCGGCGGTTTTTGTAGAGCGGTACAAAAACGATGATGCCGGATGCAATAATCGCAAAAACGACCATGAAATCAATCTGCTTGCTGTATGTCAGCAGCATATAGCACAGAAAAATCCAGAGCAGGATGATACAAACGGCCTGTGTATCTGTTATTTTACGTCGTGGAGCCATATTTGTTAGGATAATCCAAAGTATAATGAAGCCCTCTGCTCTCTTTGCGTTCAATTGCCTGACGCATAATGAGATAGCCTACGTTTATCATATTACGCAATTCGCAGATGTCGCGTGAGGCGACCGAGCGTTTGAAGAGACTTTCGGTTTCTTCGTAGAGGATGTCGAGACGATCCCACGCACGTTTGAGGCGCAGGTCGCTACGCACGATGCCGACGTAGGTACTCATGATTTGTCCTACTTCCTTGACGCTCTGTGTGATAAGCACCATTTCTTCCGACGCTGTCGTGCCTTCGTCGTTCCACGCAGGGATGTCGCGGCGATAATCAAGCCCTTCAAAAATGTTCAAAGCATCTTTTGCGGCGGCGTCGGCATACACTACGGCTTCGATTAAAGAGTTGGAAGCCAAACGGTTACCGCCATGCAAACCTGTACACGAACACTCACCGACGGCATACAGGCGGTCGATCGAAGAACGGGCGTTGAGGTCAACCTTGATGCCTCCGCATAGATAGTGCGCGGCAGGCGCAACGGGGATATAATCGCGTGTGATGTCAATTCCGAGTTGGAGACATTTCTCGTAGATAGTAGGAAAATGTTCGCGTGTGAGGGCGGCGTCTTTATGCGTAACATCAAGATAGACATGCTCTTCACCGCGATTTTTCATCTCGTTGTCAATCGCACGGGCAACGATGTCTCGCGGTGCAAGCGACAGACGCGAGTCGTATTTCTGCATAAACTCCTTGCCGTCCATTGTGCGCAAAACGGCTCCGTAACCGCGCATCGCCTCCGTGATTAGAAACGACGGACGGTCGCCCTGATGATACAGCGCCGTAGGGTGAAATTGCACAAATTCCATGTCCTTAACCGTACCTTTGGCACGATAAACCATCGCAATACCGTCGCCGGTAGCCACAAGCGGATTAGTAGTTGTTTGATACACAGCGCCTATGCCTCCCGTCGCCATCAGTGTGATTTTCGACAGAAAAGTATCTATCTTACCTGTTTTCATATCCATGATATAAGCGCCATAGCACTCTATATCAGGCGTTTGACGGGTAACGGTAACGCCCAGATGGTGTTGTGTCAGTATCTCGATTGCGAAATGATGCTCAAAGACAGTGATGTTGTGATGCTGCTTGACGTCTTTGATGAGGCTGTCCTGAATCTCTGCGCCGGTATTGTCTTTGTGATGCAGGATACGAAATTCGGAATGTCCTCCCTCGCGGTGGAGGTCGAAATCGCCCTTTTCGTTCTTATCGAAATCTACGCCCCACCCTATCAGTTCGCGTATTTGTTCAGGCGCCTCACGCACCACCTTCTCGACGGCAACGCGGTCGCTGAGGTTATCGCCGGCAATCATCGTATCATTGATATGCTTCTCGAAATTGTCGGTGATGAGATTCGTAACCGACGCCACGCCCCCCTGTGCGAAAAACGTGTTCGCTTCCTCCAATCCCGATTTGCAAATCAACGCCACAGTACCTCTATGAGCCGTTTTGAGAGCAAAACTCATCCCCGCAATCCCGGAACCTATTACCAAAAAATCGTATTTGTGCGTCATAATTAATATTCTACGAGACGGCAAATGTATATTCTATTTCAACTTAACAGGTCCAATCAGCCCTTCATGCGTCAGCCCGCCGTTGCGTACCCAGTGGTTAGCGGAGTTTTGGGGCATTGATTTGATATAATTGGCAGTAGTTGTAATGATTCTGATTTGCAGCAATTTGCCGGTAGCGTCGCCGTTGAGTGTGTATAAATGGCGACCGTACCAGCAGCTGCCGATTTCTGTTCCGTCGAGCGATACTTCCGAAATGCCGTACACCTTGCCCAAATCAAGCCGGTAGTAGCGTGCGGCATTGTCGATTGTCTTTTCATATATCACAGTACCGGCAAATGATTGAGTATCTTCGCGCTTGGAGAGGTCGAACAGATCGTCAACGTCGATAGTCCGTGAAGTGCCGTTGATATGTTCGAGGCGCACTTTCCAGCCTTTGAGTATGAGAGCGTTATCGTTTTCGGGGAGTTCCGGCGCGAGACCTATAAGCGGGCGGACGGGCGATTGGTCGTAAACGATGATAGCCGATGCAGCCGGCGGCAGGCCTATAGGGATGATTTTCTCTGCCGGAAGCGGCTTGCGAAAGCCATTCTCCGCATCCCATAACTGCGGATTGCCTTTCGATTGCGGGAACGAGAGGTTTAACTTAAAACTTTCCTCCTGCGATGAATTGGCGATAAAAAAGATGTCTTTGCCGTCGGATGCGCGGTGACGTATTTGACTGATGGCTTTGTTGGGCTTGTCAATGATCATATACGGCTGAATATCACACTTTTTTTGTACTCCGGCGAACCATCCGACATAGTCGTCGCCCGACGGTGCGTCAACAGTGAAAAACCGTTGAGGATAAGACTTTTTAATATCTGAAATTGTTGATGCGACCGTTTTGTCATTTTTGGCGCTGCCAACTAATCCGGATGATTTGTAAGGCTCTTTGGCGATGCAAATCAGTTTGCCGCCTGCTTTGACGAATTTTGCAATAGCAAGCGCCGTAGCAGGCTGCATAGTCTCTACTTCGATGAGTATCAATGTGTTATATTTGCGCTGACCATAAATCATATTGCCGTCTTTGAAAGCGCTGTTTCGGATGATGCTTTCGCAGGTATAGTCGCAAGCGTTGCCGTTTTTGTGGATTGCTTCCCACACTTTGTACTGATATTTAGGGTATAACAATCCCGGAAACGGGTCGCGTTGCGGGCCGTGGATAGTCCACATATCGGCGAGCGGGTGCATGACGGCGATGTCGGCAAAAGCCTCTGTTTCCTGCAACAGAGCAGACAGTCGTGCCTTATAAGCAGACCATTGTTTGAAATATTTCCACCAAGTATTGCGTTCGTTCAAGAAAGTGCCGTAGCGTATCCATCCCGGAAACGGCGCTTCGAGTGGCGTGTAGTTGAAACCGTGTAATATTGAGTGATTTACGCCGCTGAGGTTGCTCATGTCGGCGCAGATTTTGATTTGGTCGAGCGAAGCGCGAAAGACGTATGATGTGTTTGTGATTTCTTCACACGAACAGATTTTTTTGCCTGACAGATGAACTGCCGATGACACGAATTTGTTAACATTTGTAGCCGGATTTTCATTTACGAAATCTATATACGACGAATTATCATCCCTATTTGTACGTCCCCAAATCCATGTTTCGCATTCGGGGATGTCGATCGGCAACGAGGCTTCGAGAGGATGAAACTCATTGCCGTAAGGTTGCATGCGCGATTTGAAGCCGTGTTTGTTGCACCATTTCGTATAAGTAATTAAGAATCTGTCTGTTATTATAGCCATACATGTTGTATAAAAGTCGTAGCGTGCGCGGTCAACGGTTTCTTTTGCTTCGCCGCTGAGTTGTGTGATTTCGCCGCCAGCCGCTTTCGATCCCATGCTGCCGACTTTAAAGAGAATAAAGGGCAAGTAGGGTTTGATGTCGTAACCTTTTCGTTTTTTAAATTCTTCGAGATAGTCGGAACACCAGTTGGCGCCTTCGAGTTCCATGCTGTCGCAAAATAATGAGCGGAAGCCTTTAATGTCTTTTATTTGGGGGAAAAGGTTGTCGGACATGCGGTTGAGGAATTTCTCCGTCGCTTCCTTGCTGTAATGGTTGAGAACTGGTCCTGCCGCACCCGGAGCGCCGTTGATAACAGCCTGAAAACCTGTGCATTTCACTAACATATAGAGGATATGGTCGCCTGCCGGAGCGGTTATTTCGACAGTTTCTTTCGTTGGGTCGCACGGCAACCATTTGGGAGCGGCAAATTTCGACATCTCTACCGGCGCAAGAGCTAACGCATAAAGTTCAAAATCAGCGCCTTTGTACTCGTTGACGTGCGGTTTGGCGTCTTTGATTATGTCTGCTGTTTTGAGACTGATTTTGCCCGGCCCGTTGATTTTTTTGCTTGTGAGGGTCATCAGTTGTGAGCGGTCGTCGCCCTCAATTATTTCGGCTCCAAAAGGCCATCCCGAGCCGACGATGATGTCGCAGATGATACCTCGCTCGTCGGCAGCCTTCAGCGCAACTCTCACCATATCAATCCATTCCTGCGATAGCCACTGCATTGAGGGTATGCCGAGGTCGTCGCCGCCGGGGAAAGCGATGGGGTTGATTTCAACACC